>JAHECK010000160.1 GCA_024641785.1 Flavobacteriales bacterium
CAATGATGTCTTATTTTCTTTACAAGTAAATACATACGTTTTTTGCTTCTGTAAAGAATCTCAATGCTTCAAAACCGCCTTCTCTTCCGACCCCACTGTTTTTCACTCCTCCAAATGGAGTTCTAAGGTCACGAACTAACCAACAATTTACCCATACAATTCCACTATGTAATTTTTGGGCTAGCCGATGGGCTTTTTTTAAATTGGATGTCCATACAGTAGCAGCCAGTCCGTATTCAGTTCCGTTTGCGATGGCAAGGGCATCTTCTTCAGTCTCAAAAGATTGTAAAGTAACAACAGGACCAAATATTTCTTCCTGGTTTGTTCTGCAGGAATTAGCCAGTCCTTCAATAATAGTAGGTTCAATGAACCAGCCATTTTTATTTTCTCCATCTATATAAACCCGATGACCACCTGCCAGAATTTTCCCCCCTTCTTCTTTGGCTAATTCGATATAGGATAATATTTTGTTCATGTGAGGCTCTGAAACAATGGCGCCAATATTTGATTTGTCATCCAGGGGATTCCCTATTATTAGTTCTTTAGTACGTTCCACAAAGGCCTTTTTAAAATCCTCGTAGATTCCTTTTTGTATTAATATTCTGGAACCACAGAGGCATATTTGACCTTGATTTGAAAAAGAGGAACGCATGGTGGTTTTCAACATGTCATCAAAATCACAATCATCAAATATGATATTTGGATTTTTACCTCCTAATTCCAAACTCAGTTTTTTAAACATGGGAGCGGCAATGGAGGCAATTCTTTTACCTGTCTGCGTACCGCCTGTAAATGAAATGACCTTAATATCGGGATGTAAGCTAATGGCCTCTCCCACTTTAGCTCCAAGACCATGCACTATATTTAATACACCATCAGGCAAACCGGCTTCCTTACATAATTTCGATAGAGCATAGGCAGTGTAAGGTGTAATTTCTGAAGGTTTTGCGATTACACAATTTCCTGCGGCAAGTGCCGGAGCTATTTTCCATGTAAAGAGGTATAAAGGAAGATTCCATGGCGATATTGTAGCCACAATTCCAATAGGCTCGCGCAAAGTATAGTTGATGGCTGTGTTTTCCATGCTATGGGATTCCGATTCAAAATGAAGGATGGCAGTAGCAAAAAAACGAATATTAGCTTCCGCTCTTGGAATATCAACCTGACTTGCCAGTTTTAAAGGTTTACCATTATCTCTTGATTCTTCGAAAGCGAGTTGATCTGCATTTTTTAATATAAGATCAGCTAATTTTAAAAGGATAGCTGATCGTTCTTGTTTAGGCATCACAGACCAGACAGGAAATGCCTTTTTTGAAGCTTTTACAGCGAGTTCAATATCCTGAGCGTCAGAATCCGGAATAAGGGAATAGACGGAACCTTTTGCAGGCTCAAAATTATCAATATACTTTTTTGAAAGGGGTGAGATCAAAGAACCTCCGATATAATTTTGTATCTTTTCCATAGTGGTAAACTAAACAACTAAAATTATAAATTTGTTTTGCAATGATCGCTCTTTTTAACTAATTCGTTCAATATGATCAAAAAGAATTTAATAGTGGCTTTAATTTCACTTTTATCAATAAGTCTTCATGCTCAGGAAAGTAAACCTGAAAAAAAAGCGAGAACTAGCAGAGTAAATATTGGGCTAGGAATGAACATTCCAATGAAGCCAAATTCAGTTAATTATGGACTTGGTTTCAGTGTGTCTCAGCGTTACGAATATTTATTATGGGAGCATTTTTCCATTGTTCAGGGACTATCTTATAACACCATCAGCGGAAAAGATGTCAAAGAGTATTATGGGAATGAGTATATACAAACCCAGTATGAAACATTTTCTACTTTACCAATCCAAATTGGAATGGGATATTATTTCGGGGAAGGTCAAAAAACATTTTTTATCCTTTTGAAAGGAGGCTGGGCAGCATATTGGGGTGTTCATCCGGCCTACCCGGCTATTATAGTCAATGGGAATGTAGTAGAGGAAGCGAAAGCAAGAGAGGAATTTAATGGTGTTTATGGATTTTTTACGCCTACCATCGGATGGCAATTAAATCATTTCCAAATAAGTGCGACTTATCAGGGGCATATTGAAGAAGATGCTAGTTTGAATGTCTTAAATCTGTCCTTAGCTTATAGAATATACTAAAAGGATTTTTCTAGATATTTATGGTCCAGAGATGACCAATATATCCAACTACCGGTTTTGTTTCCATCATTATTATAGCGTCCTTTTGCAAGTACTTGTCCATTGTTATCCCAAATGATCCATTTACCGGTTTTCTTCCCATTTTTATATTTGATCTTGGCTAAAAGCCTACCGTTTTCATCATATTTTTTCCAAAGCCCATCAGGTTTCTTATTAACGATCAATCCCTTTTCCGCTAATTGTCCATTCGCGTGATATTTCTCTACCGGCTCAATAATTTCTTCCTGAGATCTATTTCCATCTCTTAAATCATAGAAAGCCATTTTATCTCCATCAAAACTTGATGTTTCTCTTGGGGAATTGTCAAAAACTAAAAGTGTATTTTGAGCATCTATTTTTAAGCTAATAAGCGCTAGCAATGCGACGATCAGGTATTTCATAATGTGTCTATTTAAAAGTCATTAACATTATAGATAGGTAAATTTAACATTAAATTAACATTGAACAACAGAACATAAGTCATTTATTCGAATTTTTCGATGGAAAGTTTCGTTAAACAAAAAGCCCCGTTGAGAATTCAACGGGGCTTTTTAACTATTTTTTAGTGTTTTAAACGTGTCCTTGAGCGATCATGGCTTCTGCCACTTTTATGAAACCGGCTACATTCGCGCCTTTTACATAATCAACATAGGATCCATCACTTCCGTATTTTACACAGGCTTCATGAATATTGGTCATGATAGCATGTAGTTTTGAATCCACTTCTTCAGAGGTCCAGTTCAAACGCATTGAGTTTTGAGACATTTCAAGTCCTGAAGTTGCAACACCACCAGCATTTGAAGCTTTTCCAGGAGCAAAAAGTATTTTTGCAGCATGAAATTTTGTAATTGCTTCAGGAGTACATGGCATATTTGCACCTTCACTTACACACTTCGCTCCATTTGCAAGTAAGGCATCAGCATCTTTTCCATCCAATTCATTTTGGGTAGCACAAGGAAGAGCCACATCACATTTGATACTCCATGGTCGACCGGGATGGAATTCCGCTCCTTTAAAATGATCAGCATATTCTTTTATACGACCTCTTTTAACATTTTTCAATTCCATTACCCATGCTAATTTTTTAGCATCGATACCGGCTGAATCATAAATAAATCCGGTAGAATCAGATAGTGTAACAACTTTTGCCCCTAATTGCGTTGCTTTTTCACAAGCATATTGAGCTACGTTACCGGATCCGGAGATCACGACTGTTTTACCTTTGAATGATTCACCTTTTGTTTTTAACATACTTTCAGCGAAGTAAACATTTCCATATCCTGTCGCTTCCGGACGGATCAATGAACCACCATATTCTAAGCCTTTACCGGTTAAAACACCTGTAAATTCATTTCGAATGCGTTTATATTGACCGAACAAAAATCCGATCTCACGACCACCAACTCCGATATCTCCGGCAGGGACGTCAGTGTCAGGCCCTATATGACGTGATAACTCAGTCATAAAGGATTGACAAAATTTCATTATTTCGTTGTCTGATTTACCTTTAGGATCAAAATCAGATCCTCCTTTTCCACCACCCATTGGTAAAGTGGTCAATGAATTTTTAAGCACTTGCTCAAAAGCTAAGAACTTAAGAATACTTAGGTTAACTGAAGGGTGAAAACGCAAACCTCCTTTATAAGGTCCAATGGCAGAATTCATTTCAATTCGATAGCCTCGGTTGATTTGAAAATTTCCCTTATCATCGAGCCACGGAACACGAAACATAATAACGCGTTCAGGTTCTGCTAAACGTTCAAGAATCTTCGCAGATTTATACTTTGGATTCTCTTCTACAAAAGGAATTACCGTTTCAGCAACTTCTTCAACAGCTTGAAGAAATTCAGGTTCATTGGCATTCTTAGCTCCTACCAGTTTCATATAGGCGTCGATCTGAGCTTGATATTTATGATCTTTCATGTTGAAAATTTAATATAAAATTTAGGCCGTAAAAGTAAACATTTTTGTTTGCTTCATAGTTTTGGAATGTCCTTTTATTTAATTTATTAATTCATTAACTTTCAAAGTTATAGACAGCCTAAACATGGATTATTATGCATTATTTTTTTAATGGAATAATAATTGCTTCATTTTAGATATGCTTACACGTAAAATAGTTTTAACAGCGATTGTAATTTGCCTAAGTCAGTTTGCAGCAAATACATCAATGATATTTCAATCTCCCGGTGAATCGATTATAAATCAGGATCAAAAAATATCCAAAACGCTTCCTTTTAAAGAAGGGGAGAAACTGCAATATATTTTGCATTACGGACTCTTAAATGCCGGTATTGCTGAATTGAAAGTAAATAAAACCAACCGAAAATTCAAAAATAGAAAGAAGACCTTGAATATGGTTGGTAAAGGATGGACCACCGGTGCTACTGATTGGTTCTTTAAAGTGAATGATCACTATGAAACCTATATGGACATTGAAAAAATGGAAGCCTTGCTATTTATACGAAGAGTGGATGAGGGTGGATTTTTGATCAATCAGGACTATTATTTTGAACCGGACTCTAATAAGGTTCGAACTCAGAACAACCAGGATTATACTGTTCCAAATGGCGTTCAGGATATGTTGTCCTCATTTTACTATGCTCGCAGCCTGGATTTTTCAAGTGCTAAAATGAATGATGTGTTTATCATCCCTGCATTTGTTGATGACAAAGTGGAATACCTCAGAGTTAAATTCAAAGGAAGGGAAACGATTAAGGTCAGAAAGGGGAAGTATGCATGTTTAAAATTTAACCCCATCGTTTTAGAAGGGAGAGTTTTTAAGGATGATGATGATGTTACTGTTTGGATTAGTGATGACAACAATAAAATTCCAATTTTAATTCAGAGTAAGATTATCGTAGGTTCGATCAAAGCTGAATTAAATGAATATGAAGGGTTAGCTCATCCTTTGGCTATCATTAGGAATTAAAATTCTCTCGCTAATAGGGCTAAAGCGAAATTTTTAATTGCTTCTTTTTTATCGCTCTCCAGACTGATTTTATCTAAATGTTCAAAAGCTTCCCTTTGATAATCTGTTTTAAAAGTGTTTGCATCCTCCTTTACTTTCAAGTCATCAAATAATTTTTTTGCCAGAAGGACTTTTTTTTCATTATCGATTTCAGTAGACATCATTTCCAAAGATCTTTTTTGATCTTCATTGGCTTTTTCAAAAGCACGGATCCAAAGACAGGTTTTTTTATTGGCAATAATGTCTCCCCCTACCTGCTTTCCGACTTTAGCCTGATCACCATATAGATCAAGAATATCATCCTGTAATTGAAAAGCAATACCGGTATTTTTCCCAAAGACATATAGGTGATCAACATCCTCTTTACTTGCATTTGCAAGCAAGGCTCCTATGGCAAAAGAAGCACCTAATAAATCGCCGGTTTTGAGACCAATCATATTTATGTATTGCTTTATAGAAATAGTCTCAAAGCTTTCAAAATCCATATCTAACTGCTGTCCTTCACAAACATTG
>JAHECK010000161.1 GCA_024641785.1 Flavobacteriales bacterium
TGGTATAGGAACGATTATTCTACCTATTTTACTACCACTTCAGTTGTTATAAATAATATTTTTTCTACCGGAGTATACTATGTGATTATTAGCATTGAAGAATGGCCTGAAATTGAAGTTCAGTCGAATAGCATTAATACTAGTTATTACGAACTTATTAGTCCTGTTTTATTTGGTGTAACGAATTATGAATTGCATTGTATTGGAGAGGATATCACGATCGATCTAAGTGATGAAGGTTATAATTATTATTGGTATGCTCATGAAGGCTATACGTATAACGACACTGATCTAGTAGAAGGGATTACAACAAGTTATTCATTTACTTTTGAAGATGCTATTCGAATAACTGTAGTAGGTGAATTTCAAGGATGTCAAACATCTTCTACCCTTGTCCTTAACTCATATGCAGATCAATCAATATATGTAAGCCCTTCAAATTTTAACCAGCAATATCTTTGTACTGATAGTGTAGCTAACTTATACTTATCTGATTTTACAGCATCTAATTATACAGATTTTCAATGGCTTAATAAGAATGGAAGTATTTGGGAAGAAATTACAGGCGCCACTACCAATATTTATGCAGCAGCAGACAGTGGTTATTACAAATTGAGAGCGACTTCCATTGATTGCCCATCAGTCATCATTGAATCTAATGAATACCATGTAAAGCATTATTCAGAAAGAAGCTTAAATCTTTATGTGGATCAAACTGAAATGTGTTTAGGAGATTCCGCCACATTAAATATTTATTCCACTTCATGGACGGCCATTCAATGGCATAAAGGAGATATTCAAATGGGAAGTTCAGGTTATGAATTGTTTTACGTGCCAATTTCAGGGGCCGGTAACTTAGCATCACAAAAGGTATATGAATTTAATACTTACATTGTAAAGGCTAAGCATAATTCATGTCCAAATGGACTTAAAATATCATCTAATCCAAAACAGGTTAAACCTTCATTGAACCCGGAAGTCATTTTTGATCTAGACGTAGAGTCCTATGAATTAGCCTTATGGGATTCAGCTATTTTTTATCTAAGCTGTCAAGGTGCCGATGTAAATCTTTCTGTCGAAGATATATATGACACTTACCAATGGTACGATCAAATATATGCCGGTTTAGATGATTACGCCATCCCTGGTGATCCAATTTCCGGAGCTAACTCCGCATCTCTTAATGTCAATGTTAATGCTCAATGGCTCACAGCTGAAGTTTCATTGGATGGTTGTATTGGTTATACTGATCCTATTCTTTTAGATAGTTGGTTTTTTGCTGATCCGGTTGTTGCGTCTTATAACAATAATATTATTTGTGACGATGACTCAGCCTTAGTGAATCTTGCTTTCCAAGGTCCATGGATCGAATATTACTGGCTGCATATTTATAATGGTGTAATTGATACTGTTCCAAATTCCAATAATGATAGTATTTGGGTTACAGAACCTGGAGAATACATCATTTTTGCTTATCCGGAACAATGTCCCACCGCTCTTTCAACAAGTGGTCAGGGACCCTATATGGATTATCTTGAGGCGATTATCTTAGAAGCAACGGATGTTGATGGAACGGAATTTTTCTATGCCTCTCCTTGGCAAGGTTTCTTCGATTATCAGTGGTTCATTGATGGAGAACCCTACGAAAACCCTGCAGAGGTTCCATATGTTATTCTGAAAGAAGGCCTCCCTGCCGGAGAAATTACGGTAGAAATTACCAGTCTTCCGGATGGTTGTACCGATCTTTCTGATGCAGTTATTTGGGATCCATCAGTAGGGATCAGTGAATTATATTCATTGGATCTAAATATATATCCAAATCCAAGTCAGGGAATGATAAGCATAAGTGGTATTGAATCTTCAGAAATTGCTTCCCTTGTATTTTACAATACCCAAGGGCAAAAAATGAAAGAACTCAATGTGATCGAAAATATGCAAGGCATTGATATATCAGATTTCCCAAAAGGAATTTATGTATTGAGAATATTTGACATACATGGAAATATGTATGCAGAAAGCATTAATAAATTGTAAAAGCTAAGATTAGAATATATTAAAAAATAGGCTTTTAGAAAGAGGGATTTCATTAATTTGAAGTCCCTTTTTTAATTTTTATTAAATGGAAACACTACGATTAGATTGTCGGCTTGAAAAGGAGAAATCATCCTTAATGTGGAATTATAGATTTTCTATTTCTAAGGAAGATGCTGATAAAATAATCTCCAATGACCGCAGGATCATCTGCACTATAAATGACGAACTCAAATTTAACAGTGGTTTTATTCCGGATGGGAAAGGTCACTTTTATATCAATATTAATAAAGAGATCCGTAATAAGTTAGAATTGAAAGAAGGAGATCTTGTTCATCTTGAAATTCGAAAAGATCAAAGTAAATATGGGATGCCCATCCCACCCTCTTTTGAGGAACTGTTAAATCAAGATCCAGAGGGAGAAGCATTTTTTAATGCCTTATCCCCAGGAAAAATCAGAAGTTTACTTTATGTTATCGGAAAACCCAAAAGCGAACAAAAACAAATTGAAAAGGGACTGGTCGTATTGGATTATCTTAAAGAAGTAAATGGAAAACTAGACTTCAGAGAGTTAATTATGGCTTTCAAAAACAACCGTTTTCGATAGCCTTTTTTAATTTCTTAAATGGATTTTCTTTTTATAATAAGTACGGGGTTTTGTTCCATGCATTGGAATTATATATTTGTATCTGAAAAGAAAAAGTAGATATGCGATTAGGTCAGTTAGCAAGGAAAATTAATGTGAATGCAACAGATATTGTAAACTATCTGAATAAAGATCTGGGGGTGAAAATGAACAGCAATCTGAATTCGAAAATAGATGATCAATATTTAGATCAATTACTTGCTCATTTTGTTCCTGAAAAAGCACATGTAGAAGAAATAAAAGTAATTCATGAAGCTAAAGAAACTCCCGAGCTTAAAGAAAAAAAAGAAGTCTCAGTAGTCAAAGAAGTTGCAGATCAAGAAAATGAAATAGAAAGTAAAAAAGATTCGATTGAAATAGACGAAGAAAGCGAAATTGAGACCATTAAAGCCAAAGCTCAACGCTTAGAAGGATTAAAAGTGATCGGTAAAATTGACCTACCTCCTCCGCCTCCTCCTGAAATGATAGAAATTGACGGAGTGATGTATGATAAAAAAGAGATTCAAAAACAGCGAAAGGAAGAACGGAAAAAACAAAAATCTAAGACTTTAAAAGGAAGGGAAACAAATCAAAATAATCCTGAAGTAAAGAACAGGGTGCACCCTACTTTAAGTAAACGAAATTTATCTTTCGAAGAAAAAAGAGTGCAAGAGGAAAAGGACTACACTAAAAGAAAGAAGGCAAAAGAAAAATTTCAAAAAGAAAGACAACGAAAACATTACGAAAAAATCAAAAATTCGAAAGTGATCGTTAAGACCGACAAAAAGAAAAAAGCTAAAGTTGAAAAAGCTGACACTATAGAAAAACCAATAGAAGTTAAAGCAAAACCTAAAAGTTTATTAGGTAAATTCTGGCGTTGGCTAAATACTTGACCCTTTTATTTGTTTTGCTTAGTTTAAATTTAAAATCATGCCTTTTACACGCATTTTTGGACTCTTTATTCTACTCTTTATAAGCGGTCGTGTTTCTGCACAGAATGACTCATTGATCCTCAACAATAATAATGTGATCATTGGTGAAATAAAATCAATGAGTAAAAGTGTGCTTGTGATTGAAACCGATTATAGTGATGTTGATTTCAAAATTGAATGGGAGGGTATCCGAGAAATTTATACAGAAAACGAATATATCATTACTATTGTTGGTGGGAATCGATATACCGGTAAAATAGCGACATCTACTCCCGGTGCCGCCTTTATTACCGATGGCCAAAATAAAATAGCTGTTAGATTGGATTCGATCGTATTCTTAGACAAATATGGATCGGATTTCTTAAGTAATTTTTATGCTGCGATCGGACTGGGTCTGAATTTGACCAAAGCAAATAATTTTACACAATTTAGTTTAAATGCCAGTGCCGGTTATCTTGCTGAGAAATGGTCTTTAGATATGTATTTCAATAAATTAAATTCCACTCAAGATGAGATCGATGCCATTGAACGTACAGAAGCCGGTCTGGAATACCGATATTTATTGCCTAAAAATTGGTATTTGGCTGCAGCTACTGATTTCCTCTCAAACACAGAACAAGCATTGAGGATCAGATCTAATGGAAGATTAGGAGCAGGATATTTTCCGATAAAAAATAATATATTGTATTGGGGATTTGGTATTGGGGGGAATGCAAACTTTGAGGATTTTTCAAATGATACTCCGGATAGACAGAGTTTTGAAGCCTATATTGGTAGTGAAATAAACCTATTTAATGTAACTGATTTTAGTCTTCTCTCTAATGTTTATGTATTCCCAAGTTTAACGGAGTCAGGTCGTTTGCGTGTTGATTATATGCTTACTACTAAATATGATCTTCCTCTGGATTTTTACATTGGCTTGAACTTCTCTTTAAATTATGATAATCGTCCGGCTGAAGAAGGTAAAGAGACGGATTATGTGTTTGGGGCTAGTTTTGGCTGGGACTGGTAAATGACTTCTCTTTGTTATAGGATGAACAAAACATTTTCGCATTAATTCAAAAACCTTTATTACTACTTTTTCGTAAGATGAATGCATGAAATTCATTCAACGAAAATATACTTTGCTTCTGATTGCGAGCGTGCTCCTTTGCACCGCTTGTACAAAAGATACCTGCCTTCACGGAAGTGGTCCAATTGTCTCCAAAACACTTAATGTTGGAGAATTTAACGGTTTTGACCTGCGTGGTTCCTTTAATGTGACCTTAGAAAAAGGAAGTGAACAAAAGGTGATCGCGAGCGGTCAGGAAAATATTATCGATCAGCTATCCCTTCAGATCAATAATGGAAAGTGGAAAATAGCACTAAATGATGGCTGTTATATCGATTATCAATTGACCATAAAAATATACTCCCCTACGATTGAAGAATTTGGTACATCAGGAACAGGAAACATTCAGCTGTTAAATCGCCTCGATTCTATTGCTAATTTAAGTGTTTTTAATAGTGGAAGCGGACATATATTTTGTAATGATTCTCTTGTCGTTGATGACTTTTTAAATATCGCCTTATCAGGTAGTGGAAATATAGCCCTAAAAGGAAAAACCAACAGCCAGAATATTAACCTTTCCGGTTCAGGAAATTATAATGCATTTGGAATGATCTCAGATGATTGCATCGTGTCACTTCCCGGATCAGGAAACTGTGAGATAAACGCAATTAATAATCTGGATGCTTTTATTGGAGGCAGTGGAAATATCTATTATACAGGAAATCCCTTTATTAGCGCTACAATTACAGGCTCGGGTGAAATAATAAACTCCAATTAATTTTATTTTTTACTACTGTTTTGTTCTTCCTCTGCAATCTCATGGTCATTCATCAAAATGCGCTGGGTTGGATAAGCGAATTGAATGGATTTATGCTTGGCAAATTCAGTAAGAATATCTTCCCAAATCAAATTTTCAGTAGTTCTTCTTTTTTTAGGATCCACTAGATAGCGCATAAATAAACAAACTCCCGAATCCTTAACTGTAGTGTATACAATCGGCGTTAGTTTACTATAAATGATCATGAATTT
>JAHECK010000054.1 GCA_024641785.1 Flavobacteriales bacterium
ACTTGTTTATATTCAAAAAGATTCTCTTATCCGAATGTATACAGATCCCATATTATGGTCTGAAACTAACCAGATCACAGGTGATTACATGGAAATTCTTATTTATGATGATGAGATCCAGCAATTAAATATTGATAAAAATGCATTTATCATATCAGAAGTTGATAGTGTTCACTTCAATCAAATTAAAGGAAGGAACATGGTGGCACTCTTTAAAAATAATGAAATGGACCGGATTTTTGTAAATGGAAATGGTCAAACAATCTATTTTGCTGAAGAGGAAAAAGAACCAAAATCCATTATTGGTATTAATAATTTGGATTGCTCTAATATTGTGGTTACGATTGAAGAAAGCAAGATAAAGAACATGACTTTTCTCGATCAACCGAAAGGCGCTATGACTCCTATGGATAAAGCGGATCCAACAAAAATGAAACTTCCCGGATTTAAAATTAATAATGATGAAAAACCTAAATCTAAAGAAGATATTTATAGGATCAATTAGTTTTTTTCTATTGATCATTCATTTTAGTCACTGCTCCTCCCCTACATCTACAACTGATGATCCTGAGAAGATATCTATTTCTAATAAAGATGGTATTAACTATCAAATAAGGAGTTTTCGAATGATCGAAGGCGAAAGCATTCAAATCGATACCTTATATATTCAAGTTGCTTATGAAATTACGCCTGAGAGATGGATCATAATTGCGGAAAGTATAAATGATGATCCAAAAGGATTAAGCTTATTACTTGTGAATCCCAAAAAAAACTATGAATTACTCTATAAGTCAAATGGAGCTTATGAAAGCATGACTTTACATCCTAGCTTTTTTATTCCGAATGATGAAAGTGAATGGATTCTCTTATGTGCAATTGGACAAATAGAATCGTGGGGACAAATTCTCTTTTTAATGGATGGAGATAAGATCAATGAAATTGCATATATGGATGTAGCAATAAAACAAGAAGCAGATAGTGAATATTATGAAAGCGGATATAAATTATCTGATATAAGCGAAGTCACTTCCATTTATAAAGACAAAAACGGAATTCATTTTAAATTTGAAACTGACTCGATAAAGTATTTTGGGACTTTAGGAACTGAATCTGACCCTGTTCTAAGTGGCGATAAGGTGAGCTATACTTTTAATAATGATGTACTGGAATTCCAATTAGAAAATTAGCTGAATGCTAGATCTCAATTAAGCGCATCAACCAGGAGTTTTTTACTGGAATAAGAAAGGCATCATCTATCTGTCCTTTTTTATGGATCGTCGTATTATAAATTAATGTTTCATCAGAAATTTCTCCTTGAGCAAGTTTATTTTTGAATTCATTGAGATCTTCAATTTTTAACTCATCATCTTCAAGATAGAATAGATTATTTCTACTAAATAGATCAATTCCCATTTCCATTTGTATCTCTCTTAAAAATGCCATTTTTGAGTCGATTGAACAACCACTGGCACCTGCAAAAGTCTCGTCAGCCGCAATAATCAGAATACGATGCGCTACAATAGAAACTGCTGCTTTTAAATTACTTCCATGAGCAGTCCAATTGACCAAAAATTCGCTTGTTTGATTTAAAAGTTTTTCCTCCTCCAAGATCGTTAAATTTTTATCAATCTGATAAATCCACAATCGAGCATCATCTCCTACATTTTCAAATTCGACAAGCATAGTTTTATTTTTTAACGGGTTGTATTATTTCACTAATATCAAGAACTTTAATTTTATTTTCCTTGTTAAAATGCTTGATTCCATCGGTTAACATTGTATTACAAAAAGGACATCCTGTTGCGATAATATCCGGATTTTGAGCAATGGCTTCTTCTGCCCTCTCCACAAACACTTCTTTATCACCTTTTTCTGATTCTTTGAACATTTGTGCACCACCAGCACCACAGCAAAGTGCATTTGATCTACATCTTTTCATCTCCACCAATTCACTTTCAAATTGCTCGAGCAACATCCGTGGGGCTTCGTAAACGTTATTTCCTCGCCCTAAATAACAAGGATCGTGAAAAGTAATTCGTTTCCCCTTAAACTCCCCTCCTTCTACTGTTAATCTTCCTTCATCGATCAATAGTTGTAAATATTCAGTATGATGATATACTTGATATTTCCCTCCTAAACCGGGATATTCATTTCGAAGAGTATTAAAACAGTGTGGACATGCCGTTACTATTTTATCTACTTCATAAGCATTTAGAACTTCTATATTTTGCATTGCCTGCATTTGAAATAGAAACTCATTTCCTGCTCTTTTCGCTGGGTCTCCGGAACAGGACTCTTCAGTACCTAATACCGCAAATTTAACTTCAGCTGCATTTAAAAGTTTCACTAAAGAACGTGAGATCTTAATTGCTCTATCATCAAAACTACCTGCGCAGCCTACCCAAAATAAAATATCCGGTTTTTCGCCCGCCGCAGCCATTTCGGCCATTGTTCTAATATTCAATTCGCTCATACTTTTAAATTATGATTCAAAGACTTGAATGTTGGCTTTTATTTCTACTAAATCAGTGAATTTACCTTTATAACGCGTCGCTTTTACTAAGTGATTATCGATCCAATGATAATTTCCTCCTCTAGGCTTATTTAATAATAAAGCATGATAATTAAAGCCATGTTTTTTTAGCCAGACTTCAGTTATTACTCTATGTTCATCAGTTCTTGATGTAAAAAAAGTAATAATATGTCCCTCTTCATGCCATTTATTGATAATCTTTAAAGCATCGGGATAAGGTTCAACCGTTGCCATGCGCTCAGGTTCTTCATTCGGCACATCATCGCATATCGTTCCGTCTATATCTATTAGATAATTTTTTGTTTCATCATCTAAAACGGGCGAAATATGCTGCCCCTCAACAATTTTATCTATTAATTTATGACTCATTTTTCCAGTTTAATCGATCAGAAGGAGCGAACTGCCAAGGAGCTCCATTATTTTCGATGTTCGTAAATGTTACGGCCAATTCGCTTGGTATTTTAGATTGCTCCATAACCAAATAACGGCGGATATCAATAATTACTTGTAATGGATCGTTATTTACAGGACAAGCTTCGGTACATGCATTACAAGTGTTGCAGGCCCATATTTCCTCTTCCAAAATATAATCCCCTAATAATTTTTTATCGTCATGGCTATCCATTCCGCTTTTACGCTTTATCGCACCTAATTCTTCTGCACGATCACGGACATCCATCATTATTTTTCTTGGTGACAACAACTTCCCAGTCTGATTAGCAGGACAAACATCACTACATCTACCACACTCGGTACATGTATATGCATCCATGATGCTTTTCCAGGTAAGATCGGTTACATCTTCGGCTCCAAATTTCTCAACCACCTGATTACTATCTGCAGCAGGCGTAGCATATGGATCTGCACTTGGATCCATCATCATTTTCACTTCATTCGTTACACTTACAAGGTTATTCAAATCTCCTTTAACTCTAAGATTTGAATAATAAGTGTTTGGGAAGGCCAAAAGAATATGGAAATGTTTTGAAAACGGCACATAATTTAAAAAGATGAATATCCCAATAATATGAACCCACCACATAGATCTTTCTATTAAAATGAGAGAATCTATATTTTCCGGAAGTAAATTAATCAGCCATCCACTAATTGGAAAACTTCCGGCAGAATGGTATAATTCAGGAGCTAAGATCTGCAATTTACTATCTGATGCATTCATAATAAGAATGGCCGACATTAATACGATCTCAAATAACAAAATAACATTTGCGTCGAGGAAGGGCCATCCTTTAAGATCAGGACTTTTAAACCGATCTATTTTAAGTATGTTTCTTCTAATAAGGAAAATAACACAAGACAGAAGTACGAGGAAGGCAAGAATATCAAAAAAACCAATAAGGTAATTATAAAATTCTCCTGCAAAACTTAAGATCCGGTGACTTCCACTGATCCCATCGATAATAATTTCAAGAACTTCGATGTTGATCAAAACAAAACCAACATAAACGATAATATGTAAAAATCCGGCAACCGGTCTGACCGTCATTTTGCTTTGACCAAGAGCTACTTTTGCCATGGTCTTCCATCTTCTGGGCTTATCATCGTCGATAACGATATCTTTTCCGAGATGGATATTAAATGCTATTCTTCTTACACTTCTTACAAAAAAGAAGATTGTCAAAGCCAAAACAATAATGAAAATAAAGCTTGATAACCCCATATTTTAATCCTTTAAAGATTGTCTGATCGTCTCAACATCCTTCTTACTTAATTTTACTTGCTTATCTTTTTTACCAAAAACAGAAAAGTGAATATATCGTTTTGGATGTGCTTGCATATCATTAAATAAACTATCTAATTGAGTGGACGTACTTACTAAAGAATTATATAGTGAATCATTATACATAAGCTTTCCAATAGTACCATTCCCTTCATTAACATTATCGATCATTTCAGATAATTTATCAAGTGAAACAGCTGCGTTTCTTATGGCTTCGTTAAGATTTGATTGTTGTAATGAATCTGAGATATCGGCCATATTGCTAAAGAATGTATCAATATTATCTCCATTTTTTCTGATATTCTCAACAATCAATTGAAAATCTGAAAAGATGCTGTCTATTTTTGGTTTCTCAAGCGCAACGAGAGCGTCAATATTTTTAGCTGTATTCGAAAAGGAAACAAAAGACTCCCTGATTTTATCAAAACTTGCACTTAAATTTTCTTTAGCTTCATTATCAAAAATACTTTCGACAGTTACAACCGCATCGGTAACCTTACTTAGGAGTTCTTCTGCTTTATTTTTTAAGGGAGCAATTTGTGCATTAACTGCTTCAGCAAGATCCTGTTCTATATCACCTTCAAGGGTGTCTCCAATTTGGGCGATCACAGTACTTTCTCCCATAATAATATCAACTCCTTTTGATCCTAACAGATCGGAGCTGAATATTTTAAATTTTGAATCTTCATAGATTTGAATATTCTTATTTTTAATAGCAAACTCTACAATGATTTGATCACCTCTTGAATCTAAAAATTTAATATCCTTTACTAAACCCACTGAAAATCCATTAACTGAAACCGGATTTGATACAACCAGTCCGTTTACTTTAGTATAGATCGCATAATAGCTTCGCTCTTTTTTGAAAATATCATTTCCTTGCATGAAATTTATACCCCAATAAGCCAAGCCAATAGCAACAATAACTGTAATACCAATTTTAAATTCAGTTGATAGTTTCAAACTACTTTATTTTGTTTTTACTTTCCAAAGTTAAAGCTTCTTGTAAATCAATCTTTATTTCACCGTTAAAACTTACAATAAAAGATTCAGTAAACCCACTCTCCTTAGCACTATCTCGTATTATTTGAGCTTCACTATAACTTTTTACCTTGCCATAGTAATATTTATACAAGGAATTTGTTTGAATATATGAGATTGTTTTAAGATCACTAAATTCTTCAGAATTCAAATCAATTAATTCGTTCGAAACAAATAATTGAACCCTATAATTAAGGTCTAAAGTATCTTTTTCACCTTTAATACTATCTGCTTTTGGAACAGGTGTGATTGAAGATTCATTTGTGCTTGGATTTAAATTTTTAGCGCTATCGTTTTTACTTTCATTTAAATAAACTAAAACATCTTCTTTACTAGCAATGTATTTTTTTATAGCTCTGTAAATAGCAGATGCCATATATTCTTTACCTTGTTTAGAATTTAAGAAATCTTCTTCCGTTGGATTCGTTAAGAATCCCATTTCGATAAGAATTGAAGGCATAGTAGTAAAACTAATAACATAAAACCCTGATTGTTTAACTCCTCTATCGACCCTTCCTACTCGTGTTCTGAATTCATCCTGAACATTCTTTGCTAAATTCAAACTTTCATTCAGGTAGATATTCTGCCTTAAACTTAAACCCAGATAAGATTCTGGAGAATTAGGATCAAAATCACCATATTTTTCTTTGTAATTTTCTTCTAATAAAATGGATGAGTTTTCCTTTTGGGCTACTTTTAAATTTGCTGAATTTTTATGAGGTCCCATCACCCAGCTATCAGAACCATGCGCTTTTTTATCATCATTTGCATTGCAATGAATTGAAATAAATAGATCTGCGTCATTTTTATTTGCAAATTGTGTTCTTTCTATAAGTTCCGGATAGGAATCGTCTTTTCGAGTGTATAAAACGTTAATATAAGGATAAGCCTCTTTTATATAATTTCCAACGAGCAAGGTTACATCCAATGCAACATCTTTCTCTGTTGTTTTATATCTCCGGGTTCCCAAATTACCAGGATCCTTACCACCATGGCCTGCATCGAGAACGATTGTTTTAATAAGGGGTCCATTTGTTCCATTTTCCTGACCAAAACAAAATGTATTGATCAATAGAAACAATAATAAATAACCTAATTGGTATGAAATATGATAAGCTCCCTTCACAATTGTTTATGAATTCACAAGTTAATAACGAAAAATAATTTACTACATTATCATTAAGGCTATGATTAATTTTAGCTTTGTGATAACAATACAGTATTCAAATAAAGGGTAAATTACGTTGAGTATAAAGGTAGTGTTCACTAAATTCTTTAACCTATTCTTGTTGATAATACTTTCAACAGGTTTATATGGGCAAAGTGACGTGGAATTTAGTGTAGCTGATTCACTTGAAATAGTGCAAAGCATGGCTGACTCTAGCTTTTCTGATTCTATTAAAGCTCCTCCCCAAAAAAAAAGTGTTCTTGATCATGAAGTTCAATACGATGCTGTTGACTCAATTTTATTTGATCTAACTAAGAATATGGTTTATTTATATGGTGAAGCTCAGGTTACTTATGGCGATATAACCCTAACAGCAAATCAAATCTCATATAATTTCAATACTTATTCGGTTATTGCTATTGGAGGAATTGACACAACGGGAAATGAAATTGGAAGGCCTTCGTTTAAGCAGAAAAAAGAAGCGTTTAGTGCAAAACAAATCACATATAATTTTAAAAGCGAAAAGGGTTATATAGAAGAAGTGCGGACAGAAGTTGCCAATGCTTATGTTCATGCAAAGGTCTCTAAAAAGCAGCCTAATAATAATGTTCATATAAAAGGAGGATTCTTTACCACTTGCGATAAAGATAATCCGCACTTTGGTTTTCGCACAACGCGAATGATTGTTATCCCTGAAGACAAAATAATTACAGGCCCCGGATATCTTACTTTTTTTAATAAAATACCTTTTCCGATAGGACTTCCTTTTACTATGATACCAGATCAAAACAGAAATGCATCGGGTATTATTTTACCAAGATACGGTGTTTCTGTATCCTATAATCAAGGATTTTATTTAAAGGATGGAGGATATTATTGGTCGATCAACGATTATATTCATACAAAACTTTTGGCGAGTATTTTCGCCAATGGTTCATGGGATGTTACAAGTGAAACTGACTATACTTTGCGCTATAAATTTAGAGGTAATTTCAAATTACATTATGAGGATTACATCATTGGTGATAAAGATATTGAAAGTAGTTCAACTTCATTAAAAAACAGTTTTACATTGAACTGGTCTCATATTCAGGATAGTAAAGCAAGTCCGAATTCAAATTTCAATACAAACGTAAACTTTGCTTCAGGAAGTGGAAACAGATATAATTTAGATGCTACCGATCAAGAATATATTAATCAAAGTATAAACTCAACGATTTCCTATAAATATTCCATTCCTAATAGTCCATTTAATTTATCTTTAAATGCTCGTTTAAGTCAGGTTCTCGTTCCAACTGCTGATAATACCCAGGTAAGCACTACAAATGATTTCACTTTGCCGCAGTTCACTTTCAATATGTCTCGTATTGATCTGCCTTTATCCTTTCTTAGGAAAAACAAACTTGGGAGTAAAAAATGGTTTGAAAAGATCGGAGCCAATTATAATCTAAATGCTGAGAATCGAATAAAGTTTAATCAACAACAACTTGATACAATTGATTTAAACCCGAATAATTTTGAACAATATTTAAATATAAGAAATGCGGTTAAACACGACGCTACTTTAAGTACAAGCTTCAAAGTAAAAACATTTTCAGTTTCTCCATCTGTCAGGGCAAATGGAAATTGGTATTTCCGACATATTGATAAATACTTAGATCCGAATGATCTAACTGAAGTAACCGATACTATTAAAGAATTTTCACAGGTCTGGAATGTTTCGGGTGGAATAAATGTGACGGGAAAAATGTATGGTATGTATTCATTTAAGGGAGATAAAAAAATAAAGGCGATGCGGCATCAAATAACCGGTTCTGCAGGAGTAAACTACAACCCTGGTGTTTCAACCCAGCAATATGGTTATGTTGGTAATGATGGCTCATTTGTAAGTTACAACCCTTATGAAGGATCGATCTATAGTCCGCCAAGCTCAAGACCTACTAATATTTACAATTTTAAATTAATAAATGATCTTGAAGCAAAAGTTAAAACAAAGAATGATAGCATTCAAGATTATAAAAAAGTAAAATTCATAAATAATCTTACACTAGATGCAGGGTTCAATGCTTTGGCAGATTCAATTAAATGGTCTGATATACGTATGACCGGAAGGTTCACTAAATTATTTGATGTATTAGATGTAAACTATAATGCTGTTTTTGATCCTTATGCATATAATGATAAAGCTCAAAAAACCAATGACTCATGGCTTTCTGAAACGAATAGATTAGTAAGGATAAAATCAGCCGGTGTTTCTGCCAGTTTTGCACTTCGGAGTAAGAAGAAAGAAAAAAAGATAAAACCTTCAAATGATGCAGAATTAGAAATTCAAAAAGAAATGGAGGAAAACCCAGGGATGTTTCAGGATCTAAACATTCCCTGGGATGTGAACTTCTCGTATAATATAAATGTAGTAAGCAGTCCAACAGTAACAAATGGAGTTCTCTCATTTGAAGAAAATTTAAACAACACTCTTAATTTAAGAGGAAGCTTTACCCTTTTTAAAATATTTAGATTTAGTGTAAATACAGGTTATGATTTTGTAAATACCGACTGGTCGGTTACTACTTTAGGTTTATATGTTGATCTTCATTGTTGGGAAATGAATTTTTCATTACGCCCTAATGGCGGAAGACAGAGCTATTCTTTTTCAATTAATGTAAAATCACCCCTTCTAAAGGACTTGAAAATCAAAAAAGAAAGTTCCTTTGGTGGTGGATCAGGTGTTTTTTAGCCAATTATTTAATAAGTGCTTACCTTCTGGGCAAAGGATAGATTCAGGATGAAACTGGATCCCATAAATTGCTAAATTCTTATGTTTAATAAGCATGATCCTATCTTCTCTATCTCTTGCCAATACATCAAAAAGCTGGGGCATTCCCTCATTATTAACTCCCCAACTATGGTAATGACCAATTAAAAATGGAGAATCAATCCTATTGAAAATGGGATCTTCTTTCTTGATATAACATTCACCCTGACGACCATGCAATACGAGTGGTAAATTGTATAAGTTGCCTCCAAAAAATTCGACCAGTGCCTGCATTCCAAGGCAAACCCCTAAAAGATGCTTCGTCTCCGAAAAAGCGGTGAATATTTCATTTAAAAAAGGAATTTCACCAGGAATACCCGGCCCAGGAGAAATGACTATATGACTATATTTTTCCAGCTGATCGATCGATACTTCATCGTTTCTATATACGTCTACTTCCTCTCCAAGATCCTCGAGATAGTGTAATAAATTGTAGGTGAAGGAATCGTAGTTATCGATTATTGCTATCATTTAAATATGATAAGTTATAAAATCCAATCTGCTGTGATCTAATTATTTTTTCTGTAAGATCTTACTATAACTCTTCGACTATTTTTATAATCCTCTACATTCGGACTTTTATAAACAGGCATGGTTTCTCCTTTAGCAACCAGCGTAATATTTTCCTCTTTAACCCCTACGGAAAGTAAATACTTTTTAACAGAAAGAGCTCTTTTCTTTGATAACCACAAATTGTATTGGCTATCTCCTATAGTATCAGTATATCCTTCCAATAAAATTTGATATTTTTCATTATAATGAACTTTATAGAAGTCCTTTAGTTTCTCAACTTCACTGGCTCTTAAAAAATATTGATCAAATCCGAATAAGACGACCATTTCGAAATTATTTTGATCTTCTAAAACGTAAGGTTCATCTAGGGGTTCATCTATCTCTTTAAGATAATACTCATCCACTCTGATCGCAGTATAAATAAATTTAGAAACTCTTGCGTTTTTATAACCCATAGCTATTAATTCATTCCTAAAAGCTTCCGCTTCCGCTTCTTCATTCATAGGTTTACCTGCATAATACTTATACATATTATCTACTGGGTCGAATACTTCACTTACTTTATAAATACCACTAATATTATTGAACCTCTGGTTTTTAATATTTAATTTTTTGGCTGATGCTTCTATTTCAATCATAAATGCAGTTTCAATATCTTCAACCTGAGATAGATAATATTCATCCTCATTTAAAGGCATGTATTTAAATCTGGAGATCTCCGCATTTTCATATCCCAGACTAATAGCTTCTTCAACAATTTGTTTTGCTTGCGCAATATTATCTGTAAGTCCGATACTATAGGTCCATCGATTTTTACCCGGTATATACTTTTCTCTCACATTATAGCCAGCTGCTTTAATCGCTTTAAAATGGGATTCATCTAACCTTTTACTTCCTTCCTCCAATTTAATTGTAAATAGAAGCTCCTCATCTCCAATCGTTTCAAGAGTAAAATGATCCGGATTTAATGTACTGTATACAAATCGATCGATCATAGCATTATCAAAGCCATGTTTTTTTGCTACCTCCATCATATCAAATGCCGTTATCATCCCTACTACTTTGTCCATAGTATAAATAAATTCTTTCGTCTGATAATTATAATACTCATAGACCTTGGATACTTTTTTTATCTCATCAAACATGGGGTCATCCACTCCAATTTTTTCGTTAGATCTATAAAGCGATACAGTAAAATCATCACTATATTCTGATAGGGTTTCCAGAGTAAAATCGTCAGGATCTAGGCGGTCGTATTTAAGAAGCTCAAGTTTTGCATTTGGATAACCGCTTCCTCTTATGATAGTAAATAAGCTATCTGCATTTTCGAGCGTTTCAAAAAATCGAATCATATAATTATAATATTCAGAATCTCTCTTTTTTAATTCACTTACCGTCAGGTGGCTTTCTAAATTATCAAAGTACACATTGGAGCTATCTACCTTTATTTTACTTTTTAGTAGTGTTATTACAAATTCGCTGACTTCATCCTCTATTTCCTCGAGGTAAAATTCATCCTGTTGTAATGTTCTGTATACCATAGACATTATTCGGGCATCCTGAAACCCCTCTGCCCTGGCCATTTCAAGAAATTTAAGAGCTCCTTCCAAATTTTCCAAAGGGCCCATCACATATACATAATCATTCGTTGGAGCATTATAAGAATAGGATATTGGATACTTTCTACTCAACTCTCTTAGCATCAAATCATCAGGTGTAATAAGCGAATCACTATGAAAAAGTTCAACACATTTATAGCGATCTTCTTTATTAATATCACGAATAACAAAGCGATCCTTATCCATTGAACTATAAATATATCGCTGGACCTTAACAGATCCATATCCTTTTTCAATCGCAGACCCTAGATAATTTAAAGCTCTAGGAAGGCTTTTAGCTTTTCCGATAGCAACAATAAATTCTTCAGTCTCCTTATCATAAGTATTGATTAAAGTTCCTTCATCCCTTAAATCATCATAACGACTATCTGTAGATTTTTCTGCGAGATCGTCGCTATCGGATCTATTTAAGGTAATTCTATAAATTTCTTCCTCTTCATTAACCGCTTTCAAATAAAATTGGTCTGGGTCGAGTGGATCATATACAAATTTTCGGATATAAACCTCTTCCATTCCCATCTCATTACACTTCTCCATTTCCAAAAACACTTCTTCCAATGATTCATATCCCCCTACTATATACAGATATTCTTTACTATTAAGATCATAAAATTCTTTGATATTACTGCATGAAGAAAAGCCTTTAAATGTTTGATAGACATTTTGAGCCTCTTTGAATGACCCTAATACAAGCACATATTGCTCATCGCCTTGATCTAAAAGATCAATAAAAAATTCATCATCATTCAGAGGTTCGTAACGAAGCTTATTTATCAAATTATTTGTGAACGAGTCATTTTTCAATGCATTAGAAAGTAATACTGCTTCAGGTAAATTATGACCAACATCTACTTGATAATAGAACTTATTTTTAACAGGATCATATTGTTCAAAAACCTTGTATCCTAAAAGAACATTATTATAAATACTTGCGATATTTTTTGGTACTTCTGAAGAATCGAAGCTTATAATATAACTGAAGTCTCCATTGTCAAGCTTAGATATAAAAAACCCATCTTCATTTAGTTTTTCGTATTCAAACTGACTAATAAGTGCATTTTCGAAACCTCTACCTTTCATTTCTTTGAGAACTGATCTAGCCTCTAAAAGACTATTTCCTCCTTCAACGAAATAGCCAACTTTTTTCTTTTTAAGTCTTAAACTGATGATTTTACGATCATTGACCAATTCAAATACCGAATCCGTTTCCGTTAAATAATCATCTTCGCTAAACAGCTGGATCATATAGGAGCTACTTTTTTGATCAGGTACCAGCGTGGAAAATAATGGGGCTTCCTTTTTATCTTTGAAATCTTTAACTCGAATTGAATTAAAGCCATTAAATTTTAATTCAGAATAAGTTGAGAAAGCTTCGTTTAAATCTTCATCTTTTCCCACAACATAATAATAGCCTTCCCCTTCAACATATATCTCACGAACATCTCCTAAGTTTTCCGGTAATTTTTTAAATTCCTTTTCAAAATTTTCAATTGGGGTATCTGATCTTTTTAGCACTACGGCAAATAATTCCTGGTCTTCATCAATCGGTGTAATAAAAAACTCGTCGCTTTGTAACTTTGTGTATTTAAAGTTTTTAATATAGGAATCAGGAAAGCCTGCTTCTCTTGCTTCAACAAGATTTCCATAGGCATCTCTCAAGTTAAAAGTGGCTCCATAATAATAGCTGAAATCTTCCTCTTCATTTTGAAAAATATGAATCTGTGTCGTATCTGCAAATCCAGAAAACCTTTTATCGCTTAGCGGAATTCTATCATTTGAATTAAAAAAATTGATCATCATCACATTTTCACTATTTCCAATCAAATTCAAATAATATAAATCATCAGGTAAAGGCTCATATTCTATCATTCTGATAAATGCAACTAAATCAAGCGGCTCATTAAATGGAGTTTCATTGTTAATTTCAGCATCTTCTGTAACATTTATGTATTTGTAAGAACAAAAATGTGGAACTATGCCCTCTTCGGGCGATCCTAAAATGGTTAAGCTCACTTTATAACGTCCGGTTGTCCTGTACATATGACTGACCTCAACCCCTTTTGAATCATTACCATCTCCAAAGTCCCAATCATACTCATTGATTGTGATTGCAGGTAAATAAGTTCCACTTGCATCAAATGTCACTAATTCATCTACCCTTATTTCATCTGCTACATGTATAAATGGCTGTTCAACTCTATCAACAAGAAATTCATAAATTTCTTTAGTAAAAATTGACTGACCAACAGTAGTGTCAACAACATTTAATTTGACTGAATACCTACCTATTCCGGGAAAACAATACACTAATTTTCCTTCCGGATTTAACTTATCACCGTTAATACTCCATTCGAACCTTAATGGTAATCCTTCAAGCTCTTCTTCGTTTACACTTGGAAAATTATAACAGAACGACTCTTCTATAAGTGAATCGCATTCCCATTCTTCGCTTTCAGGTTTTTTAAAATGATAAAGATCAAAAACGCCATCCCTATTGCTGGAAAAGTATCCATCCAAACCATTTTTTTCAATAAAAATGGAATAGTCATCATAAGGTGAATTAATAGGTTCGGCTAAAAGAACAGGTTTATCCCATGATTGCCCATTTACTTTACAGCGATATATATCAAAGTCTCCTTTTTTATTAGAAGAGAAGTATAAATCACCATTAAATTGGATAAAAGGAAAGAAATCATTGCTTTTGCTATTAAAATTACTGCCCAATGATTCAGGTTCACTCCAGGTATTTCCTTTTTTACGCGAAATATATAAATCTGAGTTTCCTTTTCCTGTTTTAAGATTACTTGCAAATACAATAAAATCACCTTTAGGAGAAATAGCAGGATGAGTAAAAACATGAGCGGTATCTGAAAAGGGTAATTTTTTAATGTTTATCCAGCTTTCTCCATCCCATTCGGCTTCATAGATACCGGCAAAATTCTTTGGATCATTTAAAGCTGCCGAAGTATTCCGAATATTATTTGGTCGAGCATAATAAATCTTTTTTCCATCGCTAGTAAAACTTGCGGGACCGTCGTGATGATTAGATTGAATTGATTTCGACAAGATATCAGGTGGAGAAAAAGTAGTGTCATTTATTATTCTCGCTTTAAAAAGACTGCTAACGCCGGAATTTCTATTAACATCGGTATACTTAATTGAAAATAGTTTTGCTTGCCTTTCACTTGTAAATACCAAATAGTCCTCCCATACATAAGGAGCATAATCATCTGATTCTGCTGATATATGGAGTTTAGAGATTTGGTAGGAGTCTTGAGCCGTCACTAAATTTATACTGAAGAAGAGAATGAATATAAATTTTAGTGTCTCTTTCATTGAGCTCTCTTTTTAAAAGTACCTTGGATTTGAGGATTTTATGTTAAATCCAAATTCGTATTGCAACAGGATCTCATGAGAACCACTGCTAAAACCACGTAATTCAGAAAAAGAATAATCATAAGAATATCCGAAACTGAATTGACGAGTAATGTATATCTGGGCTAATACAGCAAAAGAACTTGAAGTCCTGTATGTAGCACCAATAGTATAGCGATCTTTAAATATAAAATTAGAATTAAAGTCTGCCTGGAAAGAAGAATTTGGTAACCATTTAAATAAAATAGAAGGACGGACCTTTACTTCCCTGCTTAGGTCATAAACAGCCCCGGCAATCAAATAGTAAGCGATATCACCTAATCTTACAGATAATTCATTGTTTTGTTCTTTAGGATTATCACTCCATAATAAAAAACGTGGAATGGATAAACCAATATAATATTTATCATTATTAAAATAGGCTCCGGCACCAAAATTTGGCTCGAATTTCATTCCGGAATCGTAATAAAATTCAGGATCACTATTAATTGGATCACCGGTAACCACATTTGACCAATCTGAAAATCTCAAATCAAAACCTCCTGACATTCCAAAAGAAAGCTTACCAATTCCAGGCCCTCTTCCTTTATTTCGAATTCCTCCTCTCCCATTACCAACTTTAATTCTATAGGCATAATTATAATAAAACCCTGTTCTGCTAGTCACTCCAAAATGCTCATTCATTAAATTAAAGCCCATTGATGATTTTGATCTTCTTAGTGGACTATTTGCTGAAATGCTTTCGCTAGTTGGTGCTCCATTTATACCGACCCATTGACGACGACCAAGCGCATTTACTGTAAATACTTCTCTACTTCCAGTATAAGCCGGGTTTATCAGCATGGTATTGAACATCGATTCATTAAATATCAATGGCTGCTGAGCTTTTATATCTTCAATTAAACCAAAAGAGAATTCAAATGCTATTGACAACATCAATGCAAGCATTCCTCTCTTTAAATAATTACGAAAACATTTTGTCATCATCATTATCGTTTAATTATTATATAGCCACTGTAATCACCTACACTTTCTATTTTCAACACATAGTAATAGGTATCACTTGGTAATAATTTACCATTCAAACTTCTACCATCCCAGTTATTGGAATAATTAGTTGCTTTATATACTACATCACCCCAATTATTAAAAACAATAAATTCATTTCCTGAAGCATTTTCAAGACCATTAATTACGTAGATATCATTTATTCCATCGCCATTAGGTGAGAAACCACTAGTTTCCTGGATTGGTCTAACCTCTATCGTCATTAAATCTGATACCACCGGACAAACTCCATTTTGTACGGTCCATGTATAAGAACTTATTCCATATTCAAGATTGCTTACACTACTATATGGATTCGTTACATCATCGACTGTTCCAATACCCGAACTTAATTGCCAAGTTCCTTGCCCTACAGCCGGCACCTGAGCGTCCATTTGTGTTTCAAATTGGAAAAAGATAAGCTGGTCCGGTCCGGCATATACCGAAATAGGATCAGGTGCTTCTTGATATTCCACATCAATAGAAGTACTTTCAATACAAATATTATTAGTGATCGTCCATGTTAATGTATGAGTTCCAAAACTACTGGAAGCTACAACCACCGAAGGATCATTTTCATTTGGAAGGAAAGTGATATCACTATCCGAACTCCATTGCCCAATTCCTACATTAGGATTCTCAGCCTCAACAATTAATTGATCGCTACAGATAATGGTATCGGCACTTAGAATTATTGGTAATGGTAATTCAAATACAGTTATGGTAAATGTGGTTATTTCGTTGGATTCACATTGACTGATATCAAATGCGGCACTAAGTGTATAGGTAGTCGTAACAGTAGGTGATAAATTTAATTGATAAGGAGTTGAATTAATATTCTGAATAGTATCTTCAGTAGTTCCATCCGAATAAACAATTCCCCAAGGTGGTAGGCCTGTAAAATCGATCAATACATAGGTACTTGAGCCTTCACAAATAAGGGTATCTCCAAATTCACCAATGATTGCTGTAGGGTATTCATTAAATACAACAACAACTGTATCCGTGATCGAACAGGTATTATTAGTGGAAGTTAAATAAAACTCATAAATTCCATAAGCGTCTACTTGTAATGTTGTGCTAGGCGCATTCGCATCGGCAAAAGTAGCGGTTCCAGGACCACTATAGGTCCATATTGGAGTGCCAAAATCATTAGACCCAAGCAATTGATAAGTACTCGTCAATTCCCAGCATGTAATTTCATCTTCTCCGGCATTAGGACTTGGAAGCTGATCCACGATTAGTGAAACAGATTGACCTGATATTGTACTATCACAACTATTACCGGAACTTACATTTACTAAAGTATAAGTCATGTTTGTCGAAGGTGATACCGTTATCGTGGTATCATTCGACATAATTCCCGGGATACTTATATCTCCGAAACCATCATTATATAAAATAGCAAAAGGAGGATTTCCAGTGATAGAAAAAGTGATGTCAGTAGATGAGCCGACACATATTTCAGTATCGGCGATAGTCATTGTTGCACTTGGAATTTCATTCAAGGTTAAATAAAGGGTATCAGCATCAAAACAAATTGAAGTGTCAACAGTCCAGATCAATTCAAATACGCCGTAAGCTGAACTTGTAACAATGGCATTTGGATCCGTTAAACTTGATAAGCTTAATCCGGCAGGACTTGAGGTCCAAACACCACTACCTACATTTTGAGTTGCTGATAATACATAGGAATCATTTATTAGATCAAAGCATAATTCACTATCTGAACCGGCATTGGCAATAGGCTGAGGTGTAACGAGTACTTCCTGAGTTAAGGTAGGGGAAATGACACAATTATTATTATCAGTTACAGAAACTAAAGTATAAGTTGTAGTGATTGATGGACTTACTATTTCTATAATCTCATTAAGACTTGAATTTAGTGTTATATCGCTTGTCCCGTTATTATATACGACCTCGAAAGGAGCTTCTCCGGTTACATTAAAGGTTAGAATAGCATCTGAACCATTGCAAATTTCAGGACTTGCACTGAAGCTTGCAGTGGGATAAGGATTTAAAAGAATTTCTATCGTATCTGAAGTTAAACATACTCCATTTGTTGCTTCGAGTATTAACTCATAAAGACCATTCGCATCAGTATTGAAAGTGGTGACAGGTAAATTAACATCAGCAAAACTCATCGTCGTTCCGGGTCCACTATTAACTATCCAAGTTGAAGATCCGATACTTACACTTCCATTTAAATTATAACTATCCGTTGCAACATCAAAACAAAGCTCATCGTCCAAACCAGCAAAAACTACCGGTAATGAATCGACACTAATTGTTACTGAAGAAACGATCGAATTATTTATACAAGTGGTAGCATCCACAAGACTAACAATAGAATAACTCGTTGTATTAAGCGGCGCTACATTAAATGAATAGTTAGATGTAGAAATTCCAACAACGCTTGTAGTATCAGTTCCATCAGTGTAAGCAACATCAAATGGAGCCGTACCAGTAAAATCGATATTTATAGAAGTAACAGAAGTTTGACATATCGTTGTGGTTCCCGACATGACAGCTGTTGCTAAAGGATTGAAAGTGATAAGGACAGTGTCTGAAACAGCACAAGTTCCATTAGTACTTGTTAAAACAAGTTGATAGATCCCATAATTATCGGCACTAATACTACTTATCGGATCTCCTAATGAAAGAAATGACAATGTACCCGGACCGGTATAAGACCATAGAGTTGCCCCAGTACTTGAAGTTCCCTCTAAAACAGAAGTTAAACCGCAAATATTCTGGTCATCGCCTGCATAAACAACAGGTTCCTCAAAGAATAAGATCTGCACATTATCCTGATCGACACATCCATTATTGTTTTCTTCCCAAGTTAAAACATAGCTTCCTTGAGTTGTGGTGGTCATAACAGCATTAGGATCGTTAATATCACTTGCAGTAATTTGTACAGGCAAGATCCAGGTTCCGATTCCAACACTAGTTGAAGCGTTCATAGTAGCTTCAAAACCACAAATTACCTGATTATTTCCAGCTTCTGTAACAGGAGTTTCAATGAATAATAATGAAACTTCAGAAGTATCTGTGCAGCCGTTATTATTTTCTACCCATTTCAAAAGATAGGATTGATAGTTAGTGGCCGTGATCTGAGCCGTAGGTAAATTAATATCATCAATTGTAATTCCTACCGGAATGATCCATTGTCCAGGCCAAGGACCGCTTGGAATAGCTGCCAGATCGTATACTAATCCACAAATTGAATCATTTGCACCAGCATCAGATACCGGTATTTCGTAAAAAGTAAGATCTACAGTAGCAAAATCTGAACATACATTATTGACTTCGGTCCAGGTAAGTGTATAGGTCCCATAAATAGCAGGAGTAAGAGTAACTGAAGAATTTGGATCATTAACATCGCTAAATGTAAGACCAGCGACTGGTGACCATGTTCCAATTCCAACAGAAGAAACGGCTTGAAGAACATAACTATCTCCGCAAACATCGCTATCACTTCCTGCATCAGAAACCGGAATTTCATATACTGTTATTGTAACTACATTCGAAATATTTGCAGAATTCCCTTCACAAGGAGAAGATTCAACTCTTCTTCTAAAATACATTGTTTGACTTAAAGCATTCGGTTGATAGTCTTCAAGATTATTTACTCCGGCCGCATCAGCCCATATCGCATTATCCGTACTTTCTTCCCATAAATACAGGTAAGTTCCATTAGCACCTGTCGGAATTGATCCATCCAATTGCATAGGCGTGTCCATATCACAAATATCCTGATCCGTTGAAATAATATTATTTGCTAAGGTTTCAAACCAATAAATGGTTACCGTATCACTTATAGAAGCAAAACTCCCTTCACAAGCTCCTGATTCAACAATACGTCTGAAATATGAGGTATCTGGTAATATTCCCGGATCATAATCTTGTAAATTATTTGTTCCCGTAGCTGGAGACCATGCAGATAGATCTAAAGAAGATTCCCAAACATAATTGTAGCTTAAATTATCACCTCCTATAGGTTGACTACCTGTTAATAGTTCTGCAGAAAATCCTTCACATACATTTTGATCATCCATTATGCTATTCAAATCAATAGATGGATGTACAAATACACTTGCAACGGCAGATGTATCATTCGGACAAGTTGCACTTGTTGCTATAACACGATAATCAGTACTATCCATCGCAATAATATTGATATTCGCTAGATTTCCACCAGGGACATTCGCCCAAGTATTAAGTCCAAAAGGAGATTGTTGCCACTGGAGGCTACCTAAAGGATTAAGAACAGAAAGAGTCAAGGACATCCCTTCACAAAGAACTGTATCAGAAGGAGAAATGACCCCGGCATCAGGCAATGAATTTACAACAACAGTAGAAACTGTAGATATAGCAGAACTACATAAACCATTTGTAACAATTACTCGATAAACAGTTGAAGTCCCATTAAGTGGTGTAATCGTTAAGGTCGTATCTGTTTCCAAAGGAATAATATTTGCCCAAATAGGGTTACTGGCATTTGCAGTTTGCCAAACTAATGTTCCACCAATATTGTTTGTTAAAGTAATAGTAGTGCTTTCACCTTCACAGATAGCAATGAAATTCCCCCCTGTTTCTGTCTCTGTTATTCCACCTTCAGAAGTTGCGTCTACTGAAATTGAAATTTCACCACTATAATCCGGAGGGCAAACCCCATTTGTAACTCTTGCTCTAAAATTAGCTGACTCGTTTAATGGAATATTTAATAAATTAAAGGTTTGACCTACAATAGGAACCCAAATACCTGTACTGATCGGTTGAATCTCCCATTGTATTGTTCCCACTGTAGGAGGGTTTAAGACAATAATAACATTAGAACCTTCACAAATTGTAGATGGACTCAATAACTGTGCTGTTCCGGCTACTGACGGTTCATTGACCGTAACATCAAAAGAACAAATAGTTGAATTCCCTGAAGGATCAATGGCTTCATAAGTTACAGTTGTGGTTCCTACTAAAAATGTACTTCCAGGAGCCCAGCCAGAAATTAGGTTTAAGATATACGAACAATTATCAGAAGCAACAGGCAATGTGTAATTTAGAACAGGATCACAAATTATCGTATCATTCGGACAATACGTAAAAACCGGACTTTGAATATCATTTACAACAATATTTTGAGTACAACTATTTGTGTTTCCATGAATATCTACCACATACCATGTCAGTACGGTTGTTCCAACAGGATAAAAATCACTTCCATTATTTGTCAGGTTAAAATCATTGTATAATGAGTCTAAACCACAATTATCTGCTGTAATGGGAGTGAAAACAGTAACATTAGCACCGCAAAGACCGGCTGCATTATTAACAGGCCCTATAGGAACACATGTAATATTTGGAAGAATATTATCGTTTACCGTTACCTGAAATGAACAGCTCGTTGAATTACCTGCTAAATCAAATGCGGTATAAGTAATTGTGCTATCCCCAACTGGATAAAGACCCGGTAAAGCAGATTTTACAATCGAAACTACTGCACAATTATCACTAAAAGTAGGTTCTGTCCAATTTACTAATCCGACACAAGAACCAGGAATTACATTCACACTTATATCTGCAGGACAAGCGGTAATGATCGTAGGATCTTCATCATCAGTAATTGTAATATCCTGAGTACAGGTATTTATATTTCCTGAACCATCTGTTACAGTCCAGATAATGGTAGTAGTTCCAACAAGATAAATATTCGAAGCATTTGAAGTTCCATTAATGTTGTTGGTCAAACTTGCAACACTGCAGTTATCAGCAGTAATAGGAGCCACTACAGTAACAAAAGCCTGGCAAACTCCAGGATCAGTATTTTGAACCTGATCTGCTGCACAAGTGATCGTTGGATCTTCATCATCTGTAATTGTAATGTCTTGAGTACAGGTATTGATGTTTCCTGAGTTATCAGTGACCGTCCAAAGGATCGTTGTTGTTCCAAGTG
>JAHECK010000162.1 GCA_024641785.1 Flavobacteriales bacterium
ACCCCGTTAGAGCATGATGGAAATTTTTCTCATCAAAACGAATCATATCGAATTTCAAACCATGATGTTCACTGTGACATTCAAAACAATCTTGTTTCCGCACTTTTGAATTAGCATGGTATCCCTTATTTGCAGATAAAAGAGACTGGATATCCTTATGACAATCAAGACATTTTTTGTTCGAAACTTTATCTCCCAGATCATGACACAAAGTGCAATTACTCATTCCCTCTAGATCCGAATGTGACTTCGAAAGATCACCCGGTGAGATTTGTCCAAATGAAGACAGCCCCATTAGCAAAAAGAATAAAGTAATATATATGCATTGTAGCTTCATCAAATCTAATTGTGCTTTTTTATAACGTATCCAAATCGTTTTGAGATCTCTACTCCTGCTTTTTGTAGAAAACCTGTTGGTAATTCTCCTCCTGCAAAAATATAGACCAGGTCATTTTCAACATGCTCGGGAGCCCCATTTTCGCTTTTTTGCATGAGTACAAAGCGATCTTCTATTGAAGTCAAATTTGAATTAAAGATCACATTTATGCTATTATCCGCAATGGCTTCTTCTATCTTCTCTTTGTTTTTAGGTTTTAAACGCGAAAACTTATCATTTCTATATGATAAGATCACTTCATTATTATCTTTTAATAAAAGAGCTGATTCAATGGCAGAATCCCCTCCTCCAACCACGATCACTTTTTTATCTATTATACGTTCGGGTTCAAGTAAACGATAGGCCACTTTTTCGGACTCTTCGCCCGGAATATTTAATTTTCGAGGACTTCCTCTTCTACCAATGGAGAGAAGCACATGATTACAAATATATTCTTCACCACTTCCTGTAATCACCTTAAAGCAATCATTATCAATTGGAATGATCTCTTCAACTTTAGTGTTTTCAACGATCTTCAGATCATTCTCAGCGATCACTTTTTTCCAAAGTTGAAGTAATTCATCCTTCGAAGTATCGTACAATTTTACTTTTCCATATAGAGGGAGATCCATCGGGGAAGTCATTACGATCTTTGCTCGAGGGAAGGTATAAACGGTACCTCCTAAAGAATCTTGCTCCAAAGTAATTGAGCTTAAACCATGTTTTTTTGCTTCTAAAGAAGCAGAAATCCCTGCCGGTCCGGCACCTACGATCACAACATCGATCACATTTTCTTTAGAAGGTTTTTTGCTTTTTGAAATACTATCCATCGCCTGTTGCCCCTGCTCCACGCTATTTTTGATCAATCCCATTCCTCCCAATTCACCGGCGATATAAATTCCCCTGGTATTTGTTTCGAAATTTTCATTGACATGAGGCAGATCGACCCCCCGGGTTTCAGTTCCAATTCTAAGAGAGATCGCCTCAACGGGACAGGCATGAAAACATGCGCCGTGACCAATACAATTGGAAGTATTAATGACAGTAGCTTTGCCGTCGACAATTCCTAAAATATCTTTCTCCGGGCATTCTGAAATGCAGGCAGCACTACCAATACAAGTATTCAAATCAATGTAAGGATGAAGGGAAACGGGTTCATATAATCCTTCTTCTTTGGCTATTTCAACTTTTTTAACGGTTTCAACGGACTTTACATTCTTCCTTTTTAAATAGATAAAGATGAAGATCCCTATCAGAAGAAAGACAATACCATAAACCACAATTTGCTCTATCAATACTTCCATTAAAAGATCCATTTATATCCAAATGCCAGCGTAATTCCAACATGGATGATTACAATAATAAGCATGATCAAGGCAAAGGGTAAGTGTGCCACATGCCAGTATTTAAATAAACGCTGCATTGTTTCCAATCGTTTAATCTTGCCGGACAAAGAAATCTCATTCTTCACCATTTTAATGATGTCCTTTCTGTCTTGTTTATCGACTTTGTGTCTACGCAAAACTTTCCTTAAAGGTGCAATTGATTTTTTCTCGCCTCTTTCTCCAGCATAGGATGCTAACAATTTTAGAGTTTCATCATCTAAATTAAATTTGGATGTTATCGTTTCGGAAAGATCACTTTGCATATTCTTTACCTCACTCAAACTAAGTTCCCGCCCCTCGATGGTTCGAGGTATTTGTATATAAATGAAACGACCAACAACCCCACTGAGAACTACAGCGACCATACTCCAGAATGCGATGGAAACAATACCGCCAAATTTAAAGGCCGTGTGAAATAAAATTAAGATGGGCCCTAAGGTGCATAAGAAAATATGAAACTCTAATAAATACTTTAAACGCAGATATTTTGACATAAAATTGTATCGTTTACGTGCGATGTAAATAGATACTCCAAAAATTATCATCAGAGTCCCCATGATTCCCAAACCATGTCCAAAGGCTCCACTGGGTTTAAACCAATCGTGTTGGGGATGATAAAATCGTTCTTCCAATGGAGTCTGATAATAGCTGTAACCAACATAAAAGAGATATACCGTAACTAAAATTATAATCAATACCATCAGCCAAATAAAAAGTGTGTGAGTGAACTTTTTCAAAATGAAATGGGTTAAAATTATTCTTAAAAATTCCTAAAACTCAGATATTAAGTCCTTTAATATCTTTTTGATACTTGATAAATCTATTAAGATATTTACTGATTTATTATGATAAATGTTACAATTTTAAATGGAATTATTCACCATCCATTTTTAATATTTAATTAAGAGTTAGGGAGTTATACTTATAATAACAAATTGAAATTAAACAGTATTTAATTACTTTTTAAATAGGATCGAAGCGCCTTGCGTGAAGCCCTATCTACAAGACTAAAAAAATCATCTATTTCATCCTTTAGAGTTGCTTTAGAATGCCCTTTTACTTTAATAAATTTACAATCTAAATGATCCATCAAGGTATAAAATTCGCGATAAAGCAAATGATAATTTAATCTGCGATTGCTTTTAGATCGAAAATCCATTTGTTCCAAACGCTTCCTTCTTCTCATTAAGTTTAAGATCAAATTTGAGTCGCTATAGACAGTCAGACCAATCGATTTATTCTCTAGTCTTTTTAAGATATATAGCAAGGTTTCTAACTCTACTTTGCTCGATGAACTATTATTAAAGAATTTACTTTCTACCTGAAGTTTAGTAGAAAAGCTTAAGCCTTCCGGAATCAATAAAAAAGACCCAAATGCTATTTTAGAACGAGGATCTGCACTTCCATCAATAAATAATAAATACTTGATCACTTATAAATTGTTAGTTTAAGCACTGCCAAGTAAGTAAACTTTAAGCATTATTTACTCTGCAATCACTTCACAATAGTTCATGACCTAAAACAAGAAATGCTAATTATAAATCATCGATGTATTAACAGAAATGATCCATAAAACGTTTGTTTTACTCTACTAATCAATTTTTTTTACTAAAGAAGATTCAACTTTTTTTATATTTGTCGTCCAGACGACAAAACAATAGGTAATACAAGGAATTAATTAAATCACTTAATTATGAAACTATCTAAACAACTATTACTGCTAAGTATAATTGCGATCGGCCTCAACAGTTCATGTAAAAAGGATACTGTAGAACCTGATTCACCACTAAGCAGTCCTTACGCAAAAACCTATAGCGGAGAATTTCTACAAGACTATTTTTCTTTGCAATGCGACATTGTAAGAACAACACCGGGATTTTTACCCAGTATGGCTGCTCGAGCCTATGGTTACTTAGGTGTAACTGCTTATGAATCTGTAATTCACGGTATCCCGAATGGTCAATCACTTGAAGGTCAAATTCAAGGCTTTGAACCGGGAAGTTTACCGGTTCCAGATATGAACAAAAAATATAATTGGGCGATTGCATGTAACGCTGCATCAGCACAAATGATGAGGTATATGTTCGGAGTTAATTTATCTTCTGATAATTTAGCCTTAATAAATGAGCTGGAAGCAGCAAATAAAGCTGAATTAAGTGTATCTGTTTCTGCTGAAACTATTGATATTTCAGAAAATTTCGGACTTGAGTTAGCAGATGCAATTTATGATATTAGTGTTACAGATGGCGGTGATGAATCTTACCTTGATCCTTTTTCTCAAGCTAATCCCATCGTCATTCCTCCGGATGATTATTGTTGGGTACCAACCGGTCCACAACCGGGTCCCTTAACTCCATATTGGGGCTCAAACAGAAGTTTTATTGCTAATGTAGCTGAGAATACTCAGGTTGGTGATCATATTCCATTTTCAACTGACCCTAATTCAGAGTTTTATGCAGCTGCCTTGGAAGTTTATAATCAGGTTACTATTTTAAACAGTCCTGAAGAGGTTACAATTACAGAATATTGGGCAGATGATCCTTTTAATACCTGTACTCCAACCGGGCACACTTTTAATATTATAAAGCAAATGTGTGCTGAAGCCAATGCAACTCTTGAAAAAACAGCCGTAGCTTTTGGGATGATGGGAGTGGCTGAAAATGATGCTTTTATTTCTTGTTGGAAATCTAAATATGATTATGTACTTATTCGTCCTGTAAGCTATATTCAACAGCATATTGATCCTAATTTCTCTACTGTGATCGGTACGCCTCCATTTCCTGCTTATACATCCGGGCATTCCGCTGAAATCGGAGCTGGGACAAAAGTGATGATCAAATTATTTGCAGAAGCAAATGGTGATTACACCTTCACTGACCTAAGTCAGATTCAGTATGGTTTTGCTGCACGTAGCTTTGATAACTTATATGAAATGGCTAATGAATGTGCATTGTCAAGATATTATGGAGGAATTCATTACACTTTCGATAATGTAAAAGGATTGGAACTTGGATTTGCTGTTGGAGATGCTGTTGTGAACGAAATTAACTGGCCTTCGAACCTTCAATAAAAATGAAGAAATTCCTATTATTTTTATTAATTGTCTTTGCTGCTTGTCAATCTTCTAAAGATCAAAAAGTCCAATGGCCGGTTGATTTGGATGAGCTGTCTACCCTTCATTGTCAATCTATTAAATTGAAAAATGAACGTTTCTCCTTAGCCGATTCCATTCGTTTTCTTCAGGATAGCATATTAGTAAATGAAAAACTTGGTAATGATATCTCAGGTTTTAAAGATCATCTTAAAGAATTGGAAATAAAAAAGGATGTTCTTGCTGCCCAAAGCTATGCCTTGTCGGATAGCATAGAAAGTAAAATAAAATTGGTGATCAGGGATTTAAATCAGGATGAAAAAAGAATATTCAATGATAGCTTAAACGCCTTAACCCTAGCTAAAGGCTGTACGCTATAAATCATTTAAAAAGTAAAAAGGGGCCCTCGAGAGTACCCTTTTTTATTTATTTTTTTTTCGATTGTTCAATTTTTTATCGCCTCTTGTCTTGGGTTTTTTATACTTTTTAGCGATCTCTCTTTTGTAGGAGCCGCCTAAATTTACCTTTTGATTTTTTTCCAATTTTTCATGAAAGCCTTTATCAGGATTTTCCTTAATGAAATTTCGACTATACTTTTCAACGATCTTTGGGCGCTCTTCAGGAGTTAGTTGAGATGAAATAGCTACTTCAGTCGGAAACTCAATTTCGGGAATAGTATATTTCATCAATTCCTCAATGGCAAGTTTTGCTTCTCTTTCTTTTTCCGAATAAAAAAGTATTGATCTTCCTTCATGTTCTGCCCTTCCGGAC
>JAHECK010000055.1 GCA_024641785.1 Flavobacteriales bacterium
CGGTATACTCATTAGTGGAAATGTAATGATCGACCGAAAACATCTTGAGTCGGCCGGAAATATCTGTTTCGATAATGAGAAGATGCTTCCAAAATTAAAAGAATTGGCAAGTGCCGGAAAAATAAATGGAAATCATTTTTGGGTTCAGATCTCCCATTCAGGAAGGCAAACTAATCGTTTTACCAATAATAACCCCTTAGCTCCCTCCGATGTTCAGCTAAAAAAAATTGGATTATTCGGGAAGCCAAGTGCCATGTCGGAAGGAGATATTCAAAAGGTGATCAATGGCTTTGTAAAAGCAGCAAAATTATCTAAAGAAGCAGGATTTACAGGTATTCAGATCCATTCTGCCCATGGTTATCTTTTAAGTGAGTTTTTATCGCCTGTAACAAATATTCGAAAAGACCAATGGGGAGGTAGTATTGAAAACAGGAGTCGTTTATTGCTAACGATCATTCGTGAAACCCGAAAAGAAGTGGGTGAAAACTACCCGATCTCAGTCAAATTAAATTCTTCTGATTTTCAACAAGGTGGATTTACTGAAGAAGAATCTTTGGAAGTTGTAAAAATGCTTGATAGAGAAAAAATAGATCTTCTTGAAATTTCAGGGGGTACTTATGAAAAAGTCGTGTTTTTTACGATGAATGACGGGAAAATAGAAGGGAAAGAAAGCACTCGAATAAGAGAAGCTTATTTTATTGAATTTGCACGAAAAATAAGGTCGATAAGTCAAATACCATTAATGATCACCGGAGGTTTTCGTTCCTATTCATTTTGTAATGAAGTATTGGAAAAGGGAGAATTGGATCTGATAGGAATGGGACGTCCCTTCATTACAAATCTGGACGATATTCCGAGATTTTTAAATGGAGATATCCCAGTTTTAGAAAACCTTATTTTAAGAACAGGGATAAAGCAATTGGATGAGACCGCTGAAGGAGGTTTTTATGCCCGACAAATCATTCGATTTTCTAGGGGAAATGATCTTAATCTAAATATGAATCCCTTTTTAAGCTCGATCTTTTTGGTTGTTTATGAATTTAACAAAACAGTCCTCAGGAAATTATACGGGACTTAAAAATCTACTTTTTTCAAAAATAAAACTGTAAGGTCAACAATATCTTATTTATAAATGGCTTGTCTTCAATACTTTTAAGCTCTACGTTATAATAAGTATATTGGGCTCCTAATTTAAAATCCTTAGCCCCGGTATATCCTAAGTTTAGTAAAAACATATTTGTAAATCCACCATCATTCATTACGATCTCGGGTGCCGTAGAGATCGAATACCCTACACCAAGTCCGATTGGAATATCCCATTTTGGATTAAAATCAACATCCCCTAATATTCCGGCTGAAAAAAACCCTTGTGTACTTCCTCTTTCAAATGATTCGCCATAAGCATAATCAAATTGCATTTGGAGACCAAAAGTAGGACTGAAACCATAGGCTCCCCTTAGTCCAAGTCCAACCATCATTGAAGGAACGTGCTTCACCACGGATGGGTAAGGATTATTGGCTAAAACTTCTTCTATAAATTGACTAACATTTATGAAATTCCCTTTCAAATTATATAAAGAAACGGTACCCGACAGGTTTAATTTTTTTGTTTGTTTAATTCGAAATAACCATCCCAATTCAGCTCCGGAAATGGTATTTACTCCGTCGGCTACTATGGTTGAAAAATCGCTTCCTAGTCGTCCGGCCATTTTAAAAGAAGCATAAAAAGCCAACCATGAAGTAAATCGCTGTTGGTATTGTATACCGAGGTCAACAAAAAGAATTTTTCCTTCAAAAGCAAATAACTCATAATCCCCAATGGTAATTCCGGGTAATTTTAGCTTGGAAGTGGTTCCAAAGCCCATCTCTGCCTGTAAATTAGTAACTATAAATGAGGATCTAAGATATGTTGAAGTAGGAAAAACGTGATCATTAATACTTGGGATTTTTCCATCGTGAATGAGTGAATCCTTTTGTGCAAAAGCATTTGTCCAACTAATCAATAATATGATAAACAGATAGAGTAGTTTTTTCATAAAAAATTACTTAGTTGACTTTTTTAGTGGAAATTCTATTCCGAATAAAATTTTAAACCCATTCGTTTTCACCCTTGGGATATTGTTGTCTACAATAGGTTCATCGGTAAGGTTATCAAGCCCTTGCGAGTAGCGTAGCTCTGTAAACAAAATAGGAAATCCAATAGGAATCCTTAATCCTACTCCAAAATGCATCGCTAAATTCCACTTTATTATATCTTCTTGGATATCCTCTTTTAGGTCGTGACTCTTAACATAGCTCTTTTGTAAAAATCCGGTTTCAATTCCTGCAATAGCATAAAATCGCTCATTACTACTCGTTATTTTTAATAACAAGGGAAGTGAAAAATAATTGAGTCTAATTTTCAGACTATCGACAGCTTCATCAATTCCTTTAAAACTATAGGATATTTTTGTGCCTTCCTGGCTATATGAAGGTTGTAAACTAAGATAAATGCTTTTTGCTAATTTAATATCGATGTTTGCACCAAAATTAGCTCCGATCAAGGACTTATATTTAGCTGAATTAGGAGCATCTCCTATTAATTTACTGCTATTAATTCCTCCAAAAAGACCAATATAATTTTGACTGTAAAAGCTATTTGATAGGAGAAAAAACAGAGAAAATGTAAAAATCCTGATCATTTCATCTTAATTATTGGAATAAATATAAAATTAATGATTAATAAAGGACCAATAGGTGCTCCTCTGGATAAAAAATAAGAATTGTTTATTGATTATAAATAACTTAAAGACAGTGATCTCCTTTTTTTAATAAAAGATTTCAATTCATCTTCTAATTTGAATACTTTTACTTTGAATTAATTAGTATAATTAATCCCATCATTAAAATTAAATGCCATGACAGATCACGAATCAGGACGTAGGAAGTTTATGAAAAATATTGGATTAGCTACGGGAGCAGCCATTTTAACTTCTTCTGCCTATGCAAATCCTTTTGATACCGCCAAAGTCAAAAAATTAAAGCCTAAACAACAGGAGTTTATGCTTCGTTATGGAAAATGGATGGATGATTTTACTGAGGTGGTGCGACTTCAAAAAGCAGACCCTTATAATTTAGAAACGCAGGAGAGAATGAAGGTATTAACTACTCAAGCCGGTGAATTTAAACCGGAATTAGCAGATCATTTAAGGGATAAAACCTTTGCTCTTATCTATATGGAATCGATTAAAAGGGTTAAAAACGAAATTTAAAGTAAGTAATCACCTTTATAAGAATTACAAAATTAAACAGACTTCAAAATTTATAACAAGAATCTTCTAAAATTTGAATGAATAGAAGTAAATTGAAACGTCAAACAATTTACTTTTTTAGGAATGGAAGCTGAAAATAAAAAGGATAATTACAATTCGAAAGGAGTCTTAAGAACTCCTATTTATAACGATAAACTCGAGCATTTACAAGAGGAGTTAGTAAAACTCCAATATTGGATCAAAGAAAATAAATTAAAAGTCTGTGTTATTTTTGAAGGCCGCGATGCTGCTGGAAAAGGAGGCGTTATAAGTCGAATCACACAGCGATTAAATCCAAGAACAGCAAGAATTGTCGCTTTAGACAAACCCTCCGATAAAGAAAAAGAACAGTGGTATTTTCAGCGCTATGTAAGTCATTTACCCGCTTCCGGTGAAATGGTTCTATTTGACCGTAGTTGGTACAATCGAGCCAATGTAGAACGTGTAATGGGATTTTGTACAGACGATGAATACCGCGAATTTATGCGTTCATGCCCTGAATTTGAGCGTATGCTGGTCCGTTCGGGTATCATTCTTATAAAATATTGGTTTTCTTTAAGTGACAAAGAACAAGAAAGAAGATTTCAAAGCAGGAATCATGATCCGATGCGCAGATGGAAATTGAGTCCGATGGATACCGCTTCCCGAGAGCATTGGGTAGATTATTCAAGGACTAAAGATGCGATGTTTATGTATACTGATATTGAAGAAGCACCTTGGTATGTTGTTGATGCGGATGTAAAAAAACATGCACGATTAAATTGTATTAGTCATTTACTCAGCATTATTCCTTATAAAGATCTTACTGCGGAACCGATAAAATTACTTCCAAGACAAAAAGATACGGGTTATGTTCGACCGCCGATTACCAGTCAGAATTGGGTTCCTGCGATCTACGGAAAAAATCCAAATGATGATAAAAGGGTTTAGGAACTTAAATTATTAGCCATTCTTTAGTCAGATCACTAATTGAAATTTTTTGCTTCCAAATACACCTTATCGACATGAGGTAGAAGATTCTGAATTTCTGTTTCGATCCTTACTATTTCATGTTCCAGAGCGTCCATGCTATATTTATCGCTAAACTCTACATCGATCGCAACCAAAACAGATTGAGGTCCAAAATGAATTGATCTTATGAGTCCATAATTATCAATTCCCTGATGTTTTGCCAATATCTCTTCAATTTGTGCCACTTCAGTATCTCTTAGCGATTCACCTAAAAGCAAACCCTTTGTTTCCGTTGCTAGTATCACTGCCATTGAAGTAAGGATTAGGCCAATGATAATCGATGCAACACCATCAGCATAAACAATATTGAAATAATCGCCGATAAATACACCCAAAAAGGCTACAACAAGCCCTACCATTGCTCCAAGGTCTTCAATGATAACAGCAAATCCGGCAGCATCTTTACTTCTTCGAATTCTTTTTAATAAGCCTCGTAAAGTGACACTTCCACTAAACTCTTTAAGTGCTACAATTAAAGAAGCACCTTCAACAAAAAATGCAATGCCTAAGACAATATAATTGATCTTGATGTTAGTGATGGGTTCCGGTTGAATAAGATGTAAGATCCCTTCATAAATAGCAATTCCCCCTCCCAATGCAAAGATGAGCAAAGCAACGACAAAGGACCAGAAATAAACCTCCTTACCATAGCCAAAGGAATGTTTAAGGTCGGCAGGAATTTTACTTCTTTTTATTCCATAAAGAAGAAGCAATCCATTCGTAGAATCCACAGCAGAATGGATTCCTTCGGATAACATTGCTGAACTTCCTGTAAAAAAAGAAGCAGTAAATTTTGAGGCTGCAATGACTAAATTTGCTGCGATAGCTCCGTAAATAGCGAGCTTTGAACCTGATGCTGACATCTATTAATTCGTTTTTTTATTGAAAACCATTCGGGTCCCCTTACTAATGATCTCTTTATCCATCAATTGTTTTCTGAACTTACCGCTTACAAACATTTGGGCTTGATCATCATAATGCGGACTCATAAAATTACCTGATTGGCCTGTTGGATTGATGCTAAGAGAATGTTCCACATCATCGAAATCAATAAGAATTCTCATTTGCGGACCGAATTGAGTGAACTTAATTTTTTCATCGCTAATAAAATCGATCGGAGCATTATTGATCGTTTCATTTCCACCGGGAGCATCAAAAGGACCTACATTAAAAAAGGGAGCTAATGCTTCTGCTTTTCCCAATGGATGTTCAAAGTACAATTGATGTGATTTTCCCCATTTCCATTTTTCATAATTATTTCCCCAATCATTTTTCGCCCTGAAAAAGGCTTCAATAAAGGTCCTTGAGCAAATAACTGAAGGGTTTTCTTTTTCCGGAGTATTAACATTATCCCACCATGGTGATCTCGCATCTGTAAATACAATTGGATAAGACCGTTTAAGTCGATGTGTCGTAGAGAAGGATTCGAAATACTTCTCCCCGAGTTCATCTTTATACACTTCAATGATCAAAAACTGTAACCATCTATAGTAAAGTATGGGTCTGGGATCATTCACAGCATGGGAACCACTCCATTCTTTTAACCAGTTAAGCGCTTTTATCTCTTTTTCATTCAATTGAGATTCATCGATCATCGAACATAAGCTCAAATTTACATCACGTTCAACAACCGAAGTAACATCAAGATTGATCGATTTCATATCCTCCAGATTCCATTTTTCTTTGGAAGCGATCAATTGATTTACTCTTTTTGCTCTATTCTCAGGTGCATAGTAGCCAGGGTACCAAGTGGAGTCAGGCATCATTCCAGACTGATTATTTGAAGAATAGACATAACCCCAGGGTGGATTTACCGCTTGAGGATTATCCGAAAAATCCCAATATTCAGTCAATTGATGAGCTGGATCTGAACCATCATGAAATTGCATAGATTCCATTCCTTCGGGTCTTTTTACAAGTTTCGCACTCGCCCACCAGGCAATGTTTCCTTTTGCATCTCCATAATTTACATTCAATCCGGGAGCCACGATCATCGAAGCTGCTTTTTCGACTTCCTCCATGCTTGTGGCGGTATTTAAGCTATAAAAAACATCCATTAACGAGTTCTCGAACTTGCTGTAAGTCCACCAAAAAGAAACCCCTTCAGCTTCCTTTTTCTTTAAGAATTCACTAATTATGGGTCCGTTCTGAGTTTCTCTGATCTGATAATTTATCGGATCGGATCCTTTAATTTTGATCTCTTCATTAAATACATTCAAGTCCTTCCATTTTCCATCGAAAAGGTAAGTGTTATTTGTACTATCGATTGTTTCGTAATACAGATCGGCATCATCATTACAAAACATGGTTAATCCCCAAGCTAGATCCATATTATGACCTATTAAAGCAAAAGGAATTCCTGGTAAATAATTTCCATAAAATGAATAACCGGGATATTCAATGTGAGATTCATACCAAACTGCAGGCTGTGAGAACTTAATATGTGTATCGTTGGCAAAAAGTACTTTTCCTGATTTAGAGCGAGAAGGAGCTATGGCCCAGGAATTACTTCCTTGCAAGATAGGCACTGGCAATCCGGTGGTTAATTCTTCCATTTTTATTGCAAGATCAGCCATCACCTCTTCTTCCTTTCTATAATTTGGAATTATGGTATGAGCGGGGTCAACATAGAGGTCGATTCCTTTTAAATAATTAGAATTAGGATAATTTCGCAAAACATGATTAACTGCCGGTTCTGTTCTTAAAGTGAGTCCAAAACTAAGCGCCATATAACCTGCTGATTCCAGCATATTCTCCATCTCAAATTCTTCGGGATGAATTCCTAGAACACGATATTCGACCGGCCATGCACCTTCCTCAATAAAGCGATTTACCCCTTTTAGATACGCGTTGATGATCTCTTCCATTGGGCTCCCTTTAATTCGCTCTTTGATCTTTAGTGCATCTTCTTTCGATTTTCGATTGATACCTAAAGTTCGATAGAACTTATCCGCTTCAATTAAGTCTTTTCCAAATACTTCAGATAATCTTCCACTCCCTACTCTTCTCATCAGATCCATTTGAAACAGTCGATCCTGTGCATGAATATAGCCCAATACCATATAGGCATCTTCCTTATTTTCTGCATAAATGTGCGGAATACCGTAAGCATCAAAAAATACTTCAACATTTTCCTTTAAATCGAGATGGTCTATAAGCCCCTCGTAACTTGGTTTTTGGTATTCAAGAAAGATCCAGACAGATAGGCTAGATAAAAATACCAAAACAAAGGCTCCTATAAGAAATCGTTTAAAAAATTTCATCTCGCAATTTTTCGAAAATTTACAAAAAGAATATTAAAATAAATCTACTATTAGAACAAAATCGAAAATCGATAGCTGCAACAAAAAAACCCCGTAAAAACGGGGTTTAAAATGAAGTTATAATTATTATTCGCACTTAAAAGTAAGTTCATAATATTGGGATATATTCCCGGTGAACACAGTTTTTCGAAATCGAACTTTTATCTTTTCTATTGGCACCCCTTCCGGAACCGGATTATCCGAATCGACCCTGAAAAATTGGTCCGAAAGGATGGTTGTATAAAATTTACCATCTCCTTCATATTGCATATGCAATTCAGGGATCGTTACAATGGCTGGATCTGATACACTTCCGTTAAAATAAGGATAATCTACTCCACCGGCTACGGCAACTGGGAGCATATAACATTCATCCGGAGTCATATTTTGCAAACTCGAATAGGTTTCCAATAAATTATTATAGATCATGGTTAAATAATCATCTTCTTGAAATACTGTTGGAAAAGAACAAAGCGTATTTGCACAGCCTAATGGATCGATGTCTACATGTAAATCTGTAGACTTCGGTTCTACCCCGTCGATAGCTGATCCATCAAATTTTTTGATGAGAAAGGATAATCCAATATCATAGACTTCTGATGCGTCTACATTATAAAAAACAGTAGGCAGCATTGTATAACTCCATATATTATTTCCTTCACTTGTCATTCTCAAAAGATGATTTGAAGAATTCCATTGACCATTATTTATTGTTGCATTTTCTGTGGGTTCCCATGTCCAAAGAAATAATGAGTCGCCTTCAGCATCAAGATTAATTAAAGAAGGACATTCACAATCAGGTTGAGAAACATCTATAAAGATCATAATAGAATCGTTTACATTTGCAGGATTAGGTTCTACCCATGCTGCCTGACTAAATAAAGTCAAGCTGTAAAACATACTCAGTATCGCAATAAAATAAACTCTTTTCATCCCTTATTATTTTCTATTAAATTCATATCGATACCCTACATACTCAGTTTCTACACCATCTAACATACATGTGCGTTGAAACGAAAATTTTAATTGCTGATCTTGTGGTCGAGTAGGACCTTGTAATTTCAAGGTAGTGATCACTCCATCGCTGTCAACAAGATAAATATAGCTTGGATAATTATCATCGTCGAAGGACCAGGTTCCTGTACTAGGTAAATAATTTCGCCCACTACTTCCTGGGGTTATAATAAAAGTCATGTCTGATGATTTGAAAGTAATTTCAAGCAAAGCTGTTGAAAATTCATTAATATAAAAATCAGACAAATCTCTTTCAGCTTTCGACAAATCAATTTCATCAACCTGGATTACAGTATTTATTTGCCAAGAAGCACTGATACCCTCCACTTTACTACCCGGAGGATCAAGTGTATAGGTTTCCTTTTTACAATCACTTAGTGTTAAAAGAAAAAATAAGGGAAGAATTAAAATAATTATTTTCTTCATTATTATCATTGTTAATTGCATCCTCCGGATGGATTATTAATAAAATTACTCGTGTTTTCAGAACTTGGGAATTGTAATACCATTCCGTTACAATTATAAGGAACGCCTCTAATTAAATCCAGATCTCCCAATGCGCCTCGTCTTTTTTGATCCATTACCCAACGACCTTCTCCAAACATCTCTTTTTTACGTTCAATTCGTGCAGCATTAATGATATCTATTGCGCTGCTATTGTCTGAAAGTAAACCAATTTGAGCTCTTGTTCTTATTTGATTTAAATCACTTATTGCAAGTGATAAGTTAGCACCTAATTCTCCTAAAGACTCAGCTCTGATCAAAAGGATTTCTGTAAGATGAAGATAAGGGATCACAAAGAAATCCGCATTGTATTTTGAAACCGCATAAAATTCAGGAAACGTTCCAATTTGGCGTTGTTCGAACCAATTTTTTCTAAGGTCTGAAGGATTCGCATCAGGTCCGGTTCCATAAAGCAAATTATAATAATCTGAAGAAGCCGCTAGTGTCGGAAGTTCTACAGCATCGGATCGATAGGAACCGAATGCATTACTTCTGCCATCAGCTTGTTGAACGACAAGAGTAAATATGTTTTCAGATGAAATATTTTCTGACCATCTGTCATATTCAGTCCCGATGTTATATGGCCCGTTTTCTATTGCCAAAGTAGCATGTTCAGCAGCTTTTTCGAAATTGTTCATTTGAAAATATACTCTTGCTAACATTGCATTAGCTGCATTTTGATCAGCAAATATTCCATTACTCAAGGGAAGATTTTGTGCTGCATATTGAAGATCTTCAAGAATTGATTGATACACGGCAGCAACAGTAGCACGTGGAATGGGTTCGAAAGAGGAATTCAATTTTAAAACAATCCCTAATTGATCATTTGATCCATTAGGAGTATAAGGTTGAGCAAAGAGATTTACAAGTTCAAAATGATTACTCGCCCTAATAAACTTAGCTTCTGATTCTATTCTAATTCTATCAGCATCTGTAAGACCCTCAATTAGATCAAAGTTTTCCAAAAGAACATTGGATCTATAAATGGCAATGTAAGGTTCTTTATAAAAGTTTTGAATCGTTCCATTGAAGATGATTGAATTTCGAATATACACTTCATTAAAATCTGCATTATCATAAGGTGCATTTAAATTATCGGACAATAATTCTGCTAAATTTTGCTGACGACCATAATAGCCGTTTGTCATTACATCATAGCAAGAAATAAGCAATTCTTGCATGTCTTCAGGTGTTCTTAAAGCATCTGTTAATAAGATAGATTCTCTTGGATCCGGTTCGAATTCAAGCATCTTATTACAAGCTCCAAGAAGCAAAACACTTAATAAAAATATACTAAAGATTGTTTTAGTAGATTTCATAATACTATTATTAGAATGTAACATTAATAGATAAATTATAGGTTCGTTCCTGTGGTGACGTCAAATAGGTTATCCCTTGACTCATATTTCTATCCACTGCATTTTCAAAATCACGAGCGATCTCAGGATCAAGTCCTTCAAAATTAGTGAAGGTTATAAAGTTGGTTATACTACCTGTTATCTTAAAGTTCGTCATTCGTAATTTACCTAAATTAATTTCCGGAAAAGTATAGGCTATTGCTAAGTTTTTAAATCGCATATAATCTCCTTTCTTCAACCATAGATCTGTATTTATCCAGGGAGTAGAAGAACCATAGGTTTCAACATCTCTTGTAAGCACCGGATAAACCGCATCAGTTTGACCTGAGGTAGTCCAGCGTTGAAAAAGTTCTGTTCTCATATTCCAATCCGGACTAATAACACCCAATTGACGTTTCGATGAAGAATCGTAGATATTACCCCCTAATGAGAAATTGATGAAGAGACTTGCACTCCAGTTTTTCCATTCAAAACTATTAGTCCATCCTCCGACAATGGTTGGTAAAACAGATCCCACCGGAACACGGTCTTTTGGATCCCAATCATAAGTCTGATTTCCATCAATATCAAGATAAATAGGTCTTCCGTTTTCAGGATCTACGCCATAAAATCGGACTAGAAAATTAGTTCCAACTGGCTGCCCTACTACTACTCTAGTATCATTGGTCCCACCGCTAACTGCATCTTCACTCCAATAGCCAATATCAGAAATTTTATTTCTATTGTGAGCTACATTGAAAATAGAAGTCCAGTTAAAATTTTCTCTAACAATAAATCTTCCCGTAAAATTGAATTCAAGACCCCAGTTATCAATCTTAGCAACATTATTCCAATAAGTATCAAATCCGGAACTACGCGGTAATTCTACATTGAGAAGTACATCACTTGATTTTTTCAGGTAATAACCTAGTTCAAAAAGATATCGATTATCATTCAAGCCGATCTCTAATCCTGCATCAAAGTTATTTGATGTTTCCCATTTCAAATTTGGATTTGCCCTTTGATTTGGATAGATGTAATCGTAACCGGCATAGCCATTTCCAACAGAATAACTGGCAAGTGGTAAATATGAGTAAGGTGGTATATCTGCATTACCTGTGATTCCCCAACCTCCCTTAATTTTAAAATAATTAAGAAAATCTATATTCCAAAAATCTTCATCAGAAACAATCCACCCTGCAGAAATCGTTGGAAAAAACCCATAGCGATAATTTGAACCAAAATTAGATGAACCATCTATCCTTGCAGTAAGATCGATATAATATTTATTCTTTAAATTATAATTTACTCTGGCAAAAGAGCTTAAAAAACTTACTTCATCTTTATATATAGGATTTACAGCATCAACTCCTAGTTCCGGTTGAAAATCGTCAGGAACGTATCCTGTAGGGTCATTTCGCCAATCTATCGACTCTCCATCACTATGCTTATATTGATATTCCCATCCTAAAAGGAATTTTAAATTATTTTGTTCATTCACTTTCCAGTTATAATCCCCTACTAATGAAATATTATAGTTGTTTAATACATTTTCAGTATGATTTGCAAAACCATTGGTTTGCCCTAAGAGTTCTTTAGGTTCGTATCTATCTTCTTGAAGCAACATATAGTCATATGCACCAGTAAGAGCTATGTTGAAATTTTTTATCGGGCTGTAATTCAATCGTAAATTATTTATTGATCGAAGCTCGGTAGATTGCCATTGTTTTAAGCTCATTTGTCTTAAAGGATTTGCACCTTGACTATTATTAGCAGGAACCCAAAAATCTCCTTTGCTATGAATAAGCTCTCCATTATCATCATAAACATCTTCACTATAATATATCGGATAAATTGGTAAGGCTTGTGACATAGCAGCTCCTAGTCCTCCGGACCATCCATTATCTACTCTATTATTGAGCCCATGTGAAAGTGAGGTTGAAGCACTGATGATTAATTTATCAGTTGCATAATAATCAAAATTTACTCTTCCGGAATTTCTCGTGTACTTATTGTTTACAAGAAACGACTCATTACCATCGTAAGTATAATTGGCGTAAATACCAATACTCTTATTTCGGTATTTAGCTCCAATAGAATACAATTGTTTAAATCCTGTCCGTGTGACTTCATCTACCCAATTTGTATTTGTATTTTGAGCGTCTTCCCAACTTATCCCATTAGGTAAGTCAGCTTGCCCAACTCCTCCATCATTTTCATAGGCCTCTTGATATAACTGTAAATATTGCTGACTATTTACCATATTTGGCTTGGCCGTTGGCTGTGATGTCCCAACACGGGTGAAAAAATCAACCTGCAATCCATTTTTTTTGGCTCTTTTTGTAGTCACTAGTATTACGCCATTTGCTCCTCTTGCTCCATAAATTCCAGTAGCCTGTGCATCCTTTAAAACTTCAATACTCTCAATATCTGAAGGGTTAATCGCTGCGAGTGGATTATTATTCATTCCACCTGAATTACCAGTGATAAACTGATCCTGAATAATTGGGATTCCATCTACTACATATAAAGGATCTCCTCCAGCACTAATGGATGCAATCCCTCTAACCCTAACAATTGAACTTGAACCTGCTACGCCACTCCCTTGAGTTACCTGAACTCCTGCCGCCTGCCCTTGCAAGCTGGTTTCGAAACTTGGAGATGGAGTGAGCATTACCTCTTCAGAATTTACTTGAGCGATGGATCCTGTAATTTCTCTTTTCTTTGCAGTACCATAACCAATAACGACATATTCATCTAGCAATTCCGCTTGAGGCAGCATAGAAACCCTAAATTCTTTTACTTCTTTACCGTCAAAAGAAATATCCAATCTATAATCAGAGTAACCTACAAAGTTAAATACAAGAACAATCGATGGCTCTGAGGTCTTTATACTATAATACCCATTAATATCAGTAACGGTACCCTTTGTGGTTCCTTCTATAACGATTGATACTCCAGGAATAGGATCACTGTTCTCATCAAGCACTATTCCTTTCACTTCCTGAGCTAAAATTGCTAAAGAAGAAAGGAAAAAAAACGAAAAAATCAGTGTAAATTTTTTAATCATAGCTCTAGAATTACTGTGCTAATTTAATTTATTTTTTTAGTTAGTGTACATATAACACTAATTATTTTAATTATAAAATTTCCTTGAGACTGTACTTTTAATTATTCAATTACTATACGTGTCGAGCATTCTATATTTGAAGATACAAGTTTCACAAAATACATCCCTTTTGGAAGATCTTCGGGTGAATTCCATTTCCATGATGATTGTCCGGCAGGAAGTGTTATTTGATCAACTACATTACCCGAAAGGGCATAAATAAAGATCACTTTATCCTCATAAATGAGTTCTGAAAATTCAAAAGTAAATTCACCTCTACCCGGATTTGGATAGACAAAGATCGAAGAAGATGAAAAAGCTTCTACTTCATCCACTGATAATGCTAATCCATCTCCTAATTTCACATCGGTGTATAAGCGATACTCACCTGCAGCCATTGGTATTTGCTCAGGTGCAAAATCTCCGGCTGCCAAACTATCACCACTAAAATATTCGTACCAATAACCACCATGTATAAACGAAAATTCCATTGTAACATTCGATGTAGCAAAGTTTCCAATTACTGCTACATTCATATCATCACTTTGTAATTGTATCGATTTTTGATAAGTCCCCACATTCATTACAAAATCATCCGTAGAAAAAACAGGATAATTCCGCTTCAATTTTATCAATTCTTTATAAACAGTAAATAATTTATGGCGCTGCCATTGAGTGAAATAATCCCATCGAATGGGCTTGGGATAAGTCCTGCATTGATCATTTATCGTTCCATCTTCACAATAATTAATTGAATAGTCGTAGCCTAATTCACCAAATTGCCATAGCATTTTAGGTCCTGGAATCGGAAAGAAAAATACTGCAGCTAACTCACAACGTTTTAAAGCCGTAGTAAAATCAGTTACATTATAATCTCCATTGCTTGCACCATAACTTAGATTCTTAAACATCATTCGCTCTTCGTCATGACTCTCCATAAAAGTCACCAAATGCGGTTCATTCCATGATCTTGCCTGATAAGAAGCCCAGTTAAAATTACTACTATAGCCCATCGCTGCTTCCGTATATTCATGATTTAAATTTCCCCAAAGCATAAAACCAAGATCAGACAATACTTGTTCTTCATCATTATCAGCAAAATGCTCCAAAATCATATAAATATCAGAGTCATAATCCCAAACATGATTTGCATAAGCACTTAGAATATCGATCCTACTTTGATCATAATGTCCCCATTCAGCAACATCTCCTAGGGTATTATTTTGCGTAAAACCCTTCGAAAGATCCATTCTATAACCGTCGATATGGTATTCTGTAACCCAATGAATTAATACACTATCGACAAATTTCTTTGTATAAGGACTTTCATGATTATAATCATAACCAACATTAAAATCATGTTTAGGAACTTGATTAAACCAAGGATTATCGGCCGTTGGCTGACCCCATTGACCTGCATTTGGATCGAAATACATTTGAACTTGCGGATTTAAACCAAAACTATGATTCAATGCAATATCCATTATTACTGCAATTCCTCTTGAATGGCATTCATCTATAAACGCTTTATAAGCGTTTTTTGGTCCATAATATTTATCGGGGGCTAGGAAAAAATCTGGATTGTAGCCCCAACTGCTATTCCCTTCAAATTCATTTACCGGCATTAGCTCAATGGCTGTTATTCCAAGGGAATCCAAATAATTTAAAGTGTCTTTTAAAACTTGATAGCTATGCGCATCAATAAAATCACGAACAAGCAATTCATAAACGATCAAATTTGTTTGCTCAGGTCGCACATAATCTTGATCATTCCACTCATACTGATCTTGTTCAATTTGAAAAACCGATACCATACCTACTGTTTGATCATATGGGTATGGTTTAAGATTAGGGTAGGTCTCATCGGGAATAAATCCATCATTCCAGGGATCCAATACTTTTTCAGAATAGGGATCAGCAAAATAAAATGCATCATCTACACTATAGAATTGATAGCCATACTCTTCTGTAGGATCCAGACCACTTATCGTTAACCAGTGGTGTTCGCCATCCGGATCAATATTCATTACATAGTCGTTATCAAACTGATAATTATTAAAATCACCAAGTAGGTAGATATTTCCCTTATCCGGCGCAACTAAATCAAAAGTGACTTCTCCTTCGGATGCAGAGATAATATTTACACCTTCCTTGATTCCCTCCGGTAAAGGAAGTATGGCTGCATCTTCTATAATCCCAAAATAGGTAGAATCAATAATGATTTCACCTCCAAAATCGGCATATAAATAAATCCAATGAGTCCCTGTAGTATAGTCAGCGGTGTTAATAGAAAAAGAAATTTGCATGGTATCAGCAAGAGAAATCAATTCGTTTTCGTCCAGGAAAAGGCTTAATTGAGCAGTATCTGATGCCTGAGCAAAAATATCAATGCTTTCATTATTTGTATAAAGATCTGGAAAATCCGGCAGCAAAATTATTGCGGAGTTTCCTTCTCCATAGAGAGGGACGTAGATATCTTCACCATCCGCTTCTCTGCCTACTAAAGTTCCATTCAAATTTCTAAAAACGAAAGCGAGTTGATATACCTCTTCTCCTTCATCAATTCCATAGAAACTTTGAACAGGTATTATGATCTGATGTAAACTATTTCCCAGGGGCGTCATTATCACATCCGGATCATTTGTTCCCCAATTACCCACCACATGCTGCCAATCACTTTCGTTATTGCTATTAGAAGTGATCACTCCGGTATGAGCATAAACTGGTAAAGTATTAATTAACTCTCCATTTCCTTCACTTGCATCATAAATGATCGTAATAGTATCGAACTGTGTTGGAAATGCAGGAATCGTGGTGATGATCTGCGCCTTGACTGCGATTGAAAATAAGACAAAAGCAGAAATTAAAAAGTTAAATCTCATTATTCTAAATTTCATGTTTTAAACTTCTTAATGCTTTAATTACGACGGCTTATATTCAAATAGTTGTCCGGGTTTATGCGTAACTCCCACTTGTTTTTCATTTAAAGGAATGATTGTTTCCAATTTCTTAATGCTTTTCCTAAAATTCCTTTTATCCAAACCTTTATCAAGGATCGCTTCATAAAGATTTTGAATTTGCGTCAAGGTAAATTTCTCAGGCAGAAGTTCAAATCCGATTGATTTTTGCTCAACATTTTGTTGCAATCTCAGAAGAGCTTTATTGATAATTAAATTATGATCGAAAGCCAGATCAGGGATATTGTGCATCTCTACCCAAATAGTATTGCTCGCGAAACTGGAAGCTTCAGGATTAACCATATCCATTCTAACCAATGAAAAATAAGCTACCGTGATTACATGAGCATCGGGCTCTTCCCTATATTCTTTTAACCAATCCTGATCTTTCAATTCTTTTACTCTTGAAGGATTTCCAAAAGCCTCAAATTGACGCAAATAGATCCCTTCCAACTTAGTAAGCTCTTTCAAGATCCGATTCGCTGCGTCATCTAAACCCTCATTTTCTAGAACAAGATCTCCCGGAATGGCATATCGAGGACCCAGATGTTTATTTTTTTTTGCTCTTTTTTGCTCTATAAGCAAGACATTTAAATGCTCTCCATCCCAACCAAAAATAACACAGTCGACGGATACATTGATTTTAGCATAATTATTCATGAACAAAAATATTTCGACTAAAATACAAATATTTTCAGTAAGTGTATTTTTTACACTAAGTTTGTATCATTATGAATAAAAAATCGCAAATAAAAAAAATCGCTGTTATGACTTCTGGAGGAGATTCTCCCGGAATGAATGCAGCTATACGGGCGGTGGTTAGAACTTCAGTTTATTATGAAATTGAAATTACAGGAATATACCGTGGATATTCAGGTTTGATTGAAAACGACATGATCGAAATGAATGCGCGATCAGTAAGTAAGATCATCAATCAAGGAGGGACTATATTAAAAACGTCTCGATCAGCCGAATTCATGACCTATGAAGGCCGGAAAAAAGCGCATGACAATTTAGTCAAAAATAAAATTGACGCCTTGATCGTAATTGGTGGAGATGGTTCTTTTACAGGAGCATTGAAATTGTATGATGAATTTAATTATCCTGTAATGGGAATTCCCGGTACCATAGATAATGATCTTGCCTGCACGGATTACACTTTAGGATACGATACCGCTACTAATACCGTAATTGAAAGCATTGACAAGATTAGAGATACTGCTAACTCTCATAATCGACTATTTTTTATAGAGGTAATGGGAAGAGATGCCGGATTTATTGCTTTAAGAACCGGTTTAGCTACGGGTGCTATTTCAATTTTGCTACCTGAACAGGATGTCAGTATTGACGATCTCATTGAAATATTGAATAAAAATAAAGCTACGCGTAAAACCTCGAGTATTGTAGTAGTTGCTGAGGGGGATGCGAATGGTGGCGCTTATAATGTAGCGAAAAAAGTAAAAGAAAGATTCTCTTATTTGGAAACAAAAGTGACGGTACTCGGGCATGTTCAAAGAGGAGGCTCACCTAGTGCATTTGATCGGGTAATGGCTTCAAGGATGGGAGTTAAAGCGGTTGAAGGACTATTAGAAGGTTACGATAAACATATGGTGGGTTTTATTAAAGACGACATACATTATTGTGAGCTATCAAAAGCAATTTCGGGGACTCACCCAATAAATGAGGAATTATTAAGGATCTCTAAAATTTTATCTATTTAATATTATTGAAATGAAAAAAGTGAATGTAGCTATAAATGGCTTCGGTAGAATAGGCCGGATCGCGCTTCGATTAATGATCGACAATCCCTATATTGAAGTGAAGGCGATCAATGACCTTACTGATGCAAATACCTTAAAACACCTGTTTAAATACGATAGTGTTCATGGTGTGTATAATGGAGAAGTAAGCGTAGAAGGTAATTGCCTTTGTATAAAAAATAAGAAGATTAAAATTTTAAAAGAGGCGGATCCTGTGCAATTGCCATGGAAAGAACTTGGTATTGATCTAGTCATTGAATCTACCGGAAGATTTGTTTCCAGAGAAGGTGCACAAAAACATATCAGCGCCGGTGCAAAAAAAGTATTGATCTCAGCTCCGGCAAAAGGTGGAGATGTGAAAACGATCGTACTTGGGGTGAATGATCAAATTTTAAGTGGCAAAGACGATATTATTTCAAATGCTTCTTGTACGACCAATTGTTTAGCTCCAATGATCAAAGTATTAAATGATAAAGTTGGTGTTGAAAAGGGCTATGTAACAACAGTTCACGCTTATACTGCAGATCAAAGATTACAGGATGCCCCGCATAGCGATCTAAGAAGAGCTCGATCAGGAGCCGTGTCAATTATACCAACCACTACCGGAGCTGCTTCGGCAGTAGGAAAAGTAATTCCGGAGCTTAATGGGAAATTAGACGGATTTGCACTAAGGGTTCCAATTCCGGATGGCTCTATTACTGATTGTTCACTTATACTTAAAGAAGAAGTAAGCGCCGATCAAGTTAATCAATGGATGAAAGAAGCTTCTGAAAGCTATCTAAAAGGAATTATGGAATACACCGAAGATCCTATTGTTTCTATTGATATTGTCGGAAATCGACACAGTTGTATATTTGACTCACAATTAACAAAAACAAGTGGCAAACTCGTTAAAATAGTCGGTTGGTATGATAATGAAGTGGGGTATGCTTCTCGCTTAGTTGACATGATTAATCTGTTATTTACTTAAACCAAGAATATGATTATTATAGCTGATAGCGGTTCAACAAAGTGTGATTGGCAAGTTATTGAAGGAGAGAAAAAAACGCTTTATACTCATACTAAGGGGATAAATCCTTTCTTTCACGATGAACTTACAATCGAATCTTTTATTAAAGAAAATAAAGAATTATATGATCTGGCTGATCAAGTTGATCAAGTATTTATTTATTGTGCAGGCGGTTCAAATAAAGAGTTAAATAAACGAGTTGAATGTGGCTTAAAACGCGTTTTTAAAAAAGCTGAGGCCGTAGTCGAGCATGACCTTTTAGGTGCTGCTCTTTCTACTTTTAATGGTAAACCCGGTATAACATGTATTCTTGGCACAGGCTCCAATAGTATTGCCTACGATGGTGTAACAATGACCGAAAAAGTTCCTGCTCTAGCTTATATTCTAGGTGATGAGGGAAGTGGAAGTTATTACGGGAAACGCCTATTATCAGATTATTTATATCATTTTCTTCCAAAAGAGATCGATTCCATTTTAAGAAATGAAATGAAAATAACGAAAGATCAGATTCTGGAAAACGTATATATGAAACCTTATGCGAATGTTTATCTCGCAAGTTTTATGAAACTGATCCATCAATATAAGGATAGTGAATATATGCATCCCATTTTAGTGGAAGGATTTGAGAAATTCCTTACTATTCATGTAAAATGCTTCGATAACTACAAAGAAGTGCCTGTGAGTTTTATTGGTAGTGTCGCTTTTTATTTTCAGGATGAATTAAAGGAAGCCGCAAATAAACTTGGAATTCAAATCGGAACGATCAATAAAAAACCTATTGATGGATTAGTTGAATATCATTTGAACCACCAGCACAAAAATTCAAAAATATAATGAAAGCATTTATCTTTGATCTTGATGGTGTACTTGTCGATACGGCACATTACCACTTCTTAGCTTGGAGTGAAATATGTGTATCTCTTGCCATTCCATTTTCAAAAGAAGACAATGAAAAACTAAAAGGGATCGACCGTAGAAACTCTCTGAAGATTCTTTTAAAATTAGGTGATATCAAACTAGATGAAACCCAGTTTGATTATTGGTTGATCAAAAAGAATGAGATCTATACCGAAATGATCGATAAACTAAACCGAAATGATCTTTTTATTGGAGTGATCCCTTTATTCGAAGAATTGAAAAAACGAAATATAAAGATCGGGTTAGGATCTGCATCCAAAAATGCTAAAATGATCCTAAAAAAATTAGATATCGTAAATTATTTCGACGCTATTGTTGATGGAAACATGACCACCTTAAGTAAACCTGATCCTCAGGTGTTTTTATTAAATGCCGATAAACTTGGGGTTCAAGTAGAGAAATGTGCTGTTTTTGAAGATTCAGAAGCCGGTATAGATGCTGCCATAACAGCTAATATGAAAGCCATTGCCATTGGAAATGATCCTTCAATAAAACATGCAGACCTAGTATTTGAAAATATTAATTCTGTCGATTTAAACAAAGTATTATCCCTCTATGACAATTAGCTGATAAGCGAAGCACATATTTCCATTTAATTCATTTTTCATCATGCATAAATACCTTGAACATCATCCTTGGAAAATAATTGAAAAAGGATTCCATCCTGAATTTCATCGGATTTCTGAATCAGTATTTAGTTTAGGTAACGGACATTTTGGTCAAAGAGGTAATTTCGAGGAAAAGTATAGCGGCGACTCATTAATTGGCAATTATATTGGCGGCGTTTATTATCCTGATAAAACCCGCGTTGGATGGTGGAAAAATGGTTATCCTGAATATTTTGCCAAAGTATTGAACGCCTGTAATTGGCTTCCCGTCCATATTACGATAGGAAATGAAAACGTTGATCTGAACAAGGTTAAAATCGTTTCCTTCCGAAGGGAGCTCAACATGCAAGCCGGAACATTAAATAGAAATTTTGTGATCGAGCTTAATAATGGTGCCCTCGTTTCGGCAAATTGGTCGCGTTTTATAAGCATCGAAAACGATGAGTTAGCTGCGATCAATTTAAAATTAAGCATTTCTAATTTTAAAGGTCCTATTTCTATTCGCTCTTTCTTAGACGGAAACATAAGAAATGAGGATGCTAATTATGATGAGTTCTTTTGGGAAGACATAAAAAGTAAAAACGATAACCATGGCTCTTTTCTTTCGATGAAGACTCGAAAAACGGGCTTTGTAGTATCACACGGTCAAACACATGAATTTAGTTCAAGCAAGAAAATTCAATTATCAAAACAGGCCATCGACGAAGAGTTAATTACAGGCCGCTTATATGATTGGATCCATGAAGAAGATAACCAATATGAACTGACTAAGTTTGTGAGTGTGGTCTCTTCTTTAAATCACCCACCAAAAAAACATTTTGATATTCTCGCTGAAAATATCAGAATTGCCAGAGCCGAAGGTTTTAAAAGTTTACTTTCTAAGCATCTTGTTAAATGG
>JAHECK010000163.1 GCA_024641785.1 Flavobacteriales bacterium
AGGCGATGATAATTTTATGTTTTTCAGGAAATCTTTTGATCAGTTCTGACATCAAATCATGTACTTCCTGTTCCTTGATCTGCTGATAATCATCGAAAATCAAAACAATTTCATTATCAATGCTATGAAGTTCGTTTATCACAACTCGACTGATTTCATTTAAATTTGGCAACTCGAGCGCTTTGGCCAATTGTAACATATCACAATTCGGTTTCATCAATTTTGAACAGATGGCCTCGCCCAGATAAGTTAAGAAAGTCCTAATATCGTTACAATCATCTTCTAATGAAATCCAACAATAAGGAGCGTCAACCTTATCCAGCCATTGACTAATAAAAACACTTTTCCCATAACCGGGGGCCGCTACGACCAAATGCAGCGGTTTGTCGAAGTTAAGCGCCATTTTTTCGAGAAGTCTTTTTCGAATTAAATAGCCTTCTTTGACAATGGGTTTAAAAAGTCTGGTCTTTATAACAGCCATAAAACTTAGTTCACTAATCCTTACTTAAATTACTTTCAGCTACTTTTAAAATTGAATGAAGGATTTTTGCATTAAAATCATTTCAATTTAATATAAAAATAAAAGAAATTAGATAGGATTAACTTTTAAAATGTACACGATGCCAATCCAACAAATTCATTGGGGTTATATACTAAGTCACTCGGATACCCAATGCAGGTCTTCTATGGGCGGTTTTTTTTCTCCACTTTTGAATTTGATTTATTGAAATTACTTTCATTGACCGAAGATTATACTCATTTAGTATAAGCTCAAAAGAATAATATTTTCTAGTTATAGCAACAAATTCATTTTTGGAATCAACCCAAGAATTGATAAAATATTTCTCAATGCCATTGGCAATTACATGGTCTTTTATTATTTATAGCCTAAACCAAGCTCACTTATTTTTAAAATTTGCAAAATTCTTTTCAAGCCCACAAAAAAAACCGCTCAGCGAGCGGTTTTTTTTATTAATTCTATTGAAGAACAAAGCTTCAAAAAGTAAATTATTATTTAACAAAAACTCTTTTTACTTTATTAAGCTCTTCATTCCCTACTTTAATAAAATAAACACCCGGCGTTACATACGACATATCGATCGTTTTTACATAACCGTTTCCATTATGCTCAACGGTATAATAAGCCAGATTTTGTCCGAGTGTATTGTATACTGTTATCGGTAATCGTTCTGTATAGTTTGTTGTATTAAATACTACCTCTATTTGATTTCCTGGTAAATAATTGATCAACAAATCAGCCTGTGCAAATCCATTTTCTTCAATTCCTACACTAAAATCACCTGTAATATTGGCGGTATAATCATTTGTATTTCCCCAAGTTAAGTTGTCGCATGGTTCAAGTAAGTCTCCTGATGCAGGATCATCTCCTCGAACTCGCATTAAGTGCATTCCGGTCGTTAAATTTGGAAAATCACTAAAATCAACACTAAAGGGAGTGTCAACATCTGCATTTGGCATATTACCGTTAGCGACCAACTCATCTGATTCAAAACTATTATTATCGTTAAAATCTATCCAGATGGCATAATAGTCGTCAGAATATCCGGTTTGTACCGTTCCTTCAAAAGGATTATCCTCCAATGCGAAATTAAATATGATATCCGTATCATCGGTATATCCTGTCGTACCACAATTTACAATAAGATCCTGATCTGCCCACTGGATCTCTGTAACACCATCACCATATCCACTGCAATTTGATGTAGGCTGACAAATAAAATTAGAAACCACTTTCATAATCTCATCATTCTCTGTAATTGCATCATCTACTAATTCAGTACCACTTACAATAACATGGTCTCCTAATTCGGAAAGATCAATGGCTACTGAAAAAGTAAAACTATCACTTTGCTCTTGTTCGATTGAGCCTGTATAGGTAGCAGTTTGTGGATCGCCTCCATCTAGTATGTAAAATACAGGAATACTTGTTTGTGTGCTGCTTCCATAATTTGTAATGGTAATGCTTACATCTTCAGCATTCGTTAAGCCTGATCCTGAACTAGGACTTGAAAAGGCTGAAACACCAACATCATTAGGATGCAAATGTGTTACTTCTTGAGTACTTGTGTCATTATCAAAATACTCATCAATATCATAAATAGTATATGAAGTAATGCTATAGGTATTTCCTACAATGGATAAATCTGCTGGAACTGTAAAAGTAAACTGGACGGTTTCGGTAGAAGCAATAGTGTCTAAAAATGCCTGTTCAACAGCCGCGCCACCATCTATTTGATACGCTACGCTAAATCCAAACGCTTCACTTTCACCATAATTAAAAATTGAAACTTTAATGGAATCTTCAGTTGTTAGCGCGCCATCAACAGGAGCATCAATATTAACTACACCAAGGTCGTTTGTAAAATTTGGTGCAATTTGAAATCTACCCACAATATCCTTTCGACCATTATTCATCATTTCATTAATAAAATAGAATCTCTTATCATCTGCCGGATCAATATCAATTTTACTATAATCTCCATATCTGGTTCCGGGTATATTAGCAGTACCAACTAAAATAGTTTCTTCGCCTATCGACATGCTTCCTAACTCATCGTTAGAATATCTACCGGTATAGTAAGAACCCAGTGTAGTGCTGCTATCTCCATCCATAGCAGAATAACCCATCCCGATATTTCCGGCAAAGTCCATTATCAAACTGGCATGCCATGCATGTTTGCCATCAGGAGAAGTATAGGTTCCTTCCTGATACATGCTCCAGGGTTCTCCATCAGCATCCTGACGAAACTCATACCAGCGTATTGCAGCCAGCTTGCCACTGGTTGTAGGATCAACATCAACGACAAAATTAAATACGGCGGAATTATGCCCTGAATATTTTCTGAATTGCGCTTGATTCATAATTGTCGCTTGAAGCGCGTCAATGGTAGTCCCTCCATTTGGTTGTGGAAGATTAACAAAACTACCACCATCAAAAACGCTAACAAAGTCTGTAACATCAAATACTTCAGGATCTGAAATCGTTGATAACTCCGGGCTAACCCAGTCTGCATCAACAAACCACATTTTAATATGGTCTTGACTTACACCTGACCATGCATCATCTTGAAGATATACAATAGGAACAGATCCTGCTGCCGGCAAGTCAGCTGTACTTACATTGAAAGCCTGAGGACTATAAAATCCTGAAGTAACAAGCTCAGGTAGTGAAAATCCAATTACTTGGGCATCAACATCTCCAATTAACATTGCTTCTCTTTCTAAAGCCCATATATTATTAGTGCCGCCGGTATTTTCAGTCATATAATAACCATCACTCCATACAGAAAGTTTCTGGTAATCATTTATCTCCGAAATAGTGTAAACATTCCAACCATCATTTACAGGGTCAGGTCCGTCTGAAACAGCGATTTGAGCTCCGGCTCCAAGAAAAGAAACAACCCAGCGATCTGCTTCATTATCGTAAGACACGGTAAGATCACAACATCCGCTATTTGGAAAAATACTTGGGTTTGGAGCAAAAGGTCCGGCAAGGCTAATACCATCTTTATCAAAAATTTGAAACCCTGTGTTATATACTACGAAAATATGATCCGGTCCAAGGGCTAAGGAAGGGTCGGTAGGCATGGAATTTGACTGAGCTCCTTCAAATACAAGATCCGGAGTTTTACCTTTCAATTTGCCTTCCAGCTTACTTTTATTCTTGAATAATTGATCTTCCCCGCTACTTCCTTTTCCTGGAATTACCTGATTTTTTGATGCCCTTCCATCCATCATTTCTTCTTCTTTGGTAATAGGAGGGGGTAATTCATTTATTCTGGAAGCAATCGAAGTTACGTGCACCATAGATTTTGCTTTCGTAATAATAGTTGGCTTCGACGCTTTATTATTTTCCTGTGCATTTGCACTAAGGAATAATATAAATAATGAAGTAAAAAGGGAGATAATAAATTTCATTTTTTTGGTTTTTATAGATGAATTATCAGCAGAGTGGCAATATACAAATATTAATATATTATTTGCTGTGAGAATCCTGTTGGAATTATCAGAGTAACAGTGATCTATTAAAACATGCAAACTTTTCCCTCCATACTCATACTGTTGCTGTTTTTTATGACCTTAAGGGTTGAGAACTAGGGGTGAATGAGTTGCGAGTTCAAAAAAATTCATCTCAATATAGATCTTATTCATATAAAGATTAAGTGCTTTTCATTCAGAATTTGAGACTAAAACCGATCTCCAAAGAAATCAGCGCTGGATTATCGTTATAAAAAAAGAAAGCCTCACTTCAGTAAGGCTTTTTTTGGTTTAGGGCTTTATACAAGAATTTTTAATCTTGGCTTTTAATAATCTTTCCGGTTTTAATGACTTGATTACCCTTAGCGTTTCTAATCACATAGATATAGCTTCCTGATCTCACAAAACTAAAATCTAATTGAAAGGATGAAGAAGTGAGTCGTTTCGTAAGGATCTCATGACCGGATAATGAATACACCTGAATTGTCAAATCATCCTTATTATTAGACTCAATTGTTACTATATCCTTAAATAAAGTGGGGAAAACAGAAATGCCTTTAAGATCCACAGAAGAATCAATTCCAACACTTATATCAATAGGTGTACCACATTCTACTCCATTTTTTTTATAGTAAACTAAACCACCAATTGAAAATCCGGTATCACTTGAGCTTGAATTCCCTGTCAATCCAAGACCTATGGAATACTCTCTTTTATTAGATTCTGGAAAGGTTCCACCAATATGATAATAAGCGACAAAAATATTTACACCACATAAATCATCATTTAAATAATACAAGGTATCATAATTAAAAAATTCATCATAATAGTAAATTGATGAGTCAAGGTTTGTGTATTCTAGATAAATAGTATCCTGTTCAAATACTGTGGAACCATCTATAATCCATCCTTCGTGACTATATCTAAGACTGGTATATACCACTTCACTACTGTCTGCATTATAATCCACATCGATGATCTTAGTTATTTCATAATAAGCCCACAACCAATCGGAATTAAAATAATGAAATTCATCGTCAACTTGGAAATCGAAAACTTCTCCAATGCTTGGTAAATCCTGACTTTTAGCAGGAAAGGTCGTCGTAAAAAACACGATTATTAAAATTATTATTTGTCTCATGATTTTGAGAATTAGATAATTATTACTTTTTATCTAACAATTAGCTTCTCTCTTTTCAAAGATTCTCCAGATCGAAGCTCAATAATGTAAACTCCCGTTTCCAGCATAGAAATATCCATAGGATTCGTGAAATTCGAGATGTGAATTACCTGCTGGCCAAGCTGATTGAAGATACTGACTTCCGAAAGGATTATTCCTTGATCGTTTTCAATATAAAGAACATCATTTGCTGGATTTGGGTAGATACTCATTTTTAATTGAGACGAGTCTGAATCTTTTATTTCCGTTGCCGTCGTATTATTTCGATACAATTTTGAAATAGCTTGACCTGAACTATCTGTGCCTGTAATGAAGACATCTTGATCACTATCATTATCGATATCCACAAATGCTACTTGGCTTCCTACCACTCCTTCAAATGGAGTGTCTGCAAGTTCATCAAAACCAC
>JAHECK010000164.1 GCA_024641785.1 Flavobacteriales bacterium
TAGAATTTTATTTGAACAAATAAAAAAACAGCTTACAAAAGAAAATTCTTCAAGTCAAAAGTTACTTTTCCCCCAACCTTTTCAAGTTAATCCGAGTAATTATTCAGCATTAATTGAGGTGAAAAATGAATTGTCAAGCCTGGGTTTTATGATCGATTGGGAAAGCGAAAATGAATTATTAATTTCCGGAATACCAACATCCATTCCTATTAAAGATCCCATTCTATTATTGCAAAATCTTGCAGATAAGTTAATTGAGGGAAACAATAATGAAACGACAGACAGCAATGAACAGATCGCATTTAGCATCGCTAATCAATTAGCGATCAGAAAAGGAAAAAAATTACAACAAGAAGAGATCGATAGCTTGATCAATGAACTTTTTTCATGCAATAATCCTTATTTTTCGCCTCATGGAAAACCCATCATGTTTAAACTTAGTTTAGAAGAAATACAAAAAAGATTTGAAAAATAATGCTTAGACAATTATTTAGTAATATGGGGCCTGTGGTCAAAAACATTCTTATACTGAATGTATTGATGTTTCTGGTGGCTATGGTATTTGGACAAGACCAATACGGAAATTTGTACTTAAATAAAGTACTCGGACTTTACTTATATGGAAGCGATAATTTCCAACCTTATCAATTGATAACACATATGTTCATGCATGGAAATTTCATGCATATTTTCTTTAATATGTTTGCTTTGGTCATGTTTGGAGTTCCTTTAGAAAGGGTTTGGGGAAGCAAACGCTTCCTGATCTTTTATTTAGTTTCAGGTTTTGGCGCAGCATTGATCCAACAAGGAGTTTCTTTTTACCATGTCCAGCAGTTAATGAATAGTGCGAACGGCCTCAATGTTGATTGGGCGCTTGTAAAAGAAGCAGCGGGTATGTCGACCGATACCCAATTGAATGAAATAAATGCTTTACTGAATGAGGTCATTTCAAGATCAGATGTGAGTTTTGATCTGATTCAGAATGTCTTCTTCCAGTATAAAATACCTGTCGTTGGTGCGTCAGGAGCCGTTTTCGGAATTCTATTAGGATTTGGTATGCTTTTCCCAAATACAGAGTTGATCATGCTCTTTTTTCCAATACCTATAAAAGCAAAATACTTCGTTATTATATATGGTGTAATTGAATTGATATCCGGAATAAGTAATGTACCAGGCGATAATATTGCCCATTTTGCCCACGTTGGAGGAATGATTTTTGGTTTTATACTTATAAAATACTGGCAAAAAACAGATCGAAAACACTTTTATTGATCTTTGAAAATGGATAGCTATAGTGAACAAAAGAAAAACTGGATCTCCCAATTTTGGGATGGATCTGTTTTACAGCGACTTATTTTCATCAATGTAGCGATTTATCTTTTTGTCAATATCGTCAGTATTATCGCTTTATGGTTTAAACTGGACGATTTCCTGATCTTCTATCCAAACGGTGACTATACATCGGTTTTAAGCCATTGGTTAGCCGCTTCTTCTTCTATATGGGTAACTATCCAACAACCATGGAGCATTATCACCTATATGTTTCTCCATTTAGGATTATGGCATCTGATTTTTAATATGATCTTCCTCTATTTTGCCGGACAATATTTTGTTCGATTCTTAGGCGAAAAAAGACTCTTGAGCATCTACATTTTTGGAGGACTCACAGGATTAGGGCTTTATATGTTTACCTATTCCATTATTCCTTTCTTTAATTCTCAAGGTCCGGTTCCTATTTTGGGTGCTTCTGCTTCCGTAATGGCTATCTTTATTGCTATCGCAGCATATCAACCAAACCTGCCTATTACATTACCTTTTATTGGTCCGATAAAACTAAAGTATATTGCCATTTTTTATCTCGTAATGGATCTGGCTGAAATACGAAATGGAGTAAACGCAGGTGGACATATCGCACATTTAGGAGGCGCTTTTTATGGTTTTTATTCTATTTATCTTTTTAAAAATGGAAAGGATATTTTCTATGATTTTTTTCCTCTACTCAATAAAATAAAAGCTGTTTTTAGCTTTAAAAAAGGATTGAAAGTAAAATACAGAGCTTCATCCGAACCCTATTCCAGAAGTAAAGCACAATCCGACTATGAATACAATGCTAATAAAATTCAAATGCAAAAACGCGTTGATGAAATTTTAGATAAGATCTCAAAATCCGGATATGATTCTTTAAGCAAGAGCGAAAAAGATTTTTTATTTAAGCAATCCACAAAAAATCAGAATTAATTGAAGATAGCCAGCGGTTTTATTCGGTACCTATTCTTAGCACTAAATTCAGTTTTAGCTATCGTCCTAATATTATCCGCTTTTTCTGATCTAATCGATCCTATAACCAACGTTTATCCTTCTTTTTTAGGACTGGCATTCCCATTATTTCTTCTGCTCAATCTACTATTAATCATTTTCTGGCTAGTCTTTTATAAACGATTTGTTTTTATTTCTATACTAGCAATACTTATTTCCTATTCTGCAATTTCCAATTTTTTTCAGTTTAATTTTTCAAATTCAAAAGAAGATAGTATCAAGGTCATGAGCTATAATGTTCGGTTATTTGATCTCTATAATTGGTCAGAAAATATTGAGACAAGAAATAAAATATTTGATCAGCTCGGAGGGCAGAATGCCAATATCTATTGCTTTCAAGAGTTTTACTATACCGAACAAAAAGGAAAATTTGAAACTAGAGATACGCTAATTACATTTCTCGATGCGAAAAATTACAGAGAAGCCTATACTCATAAAATGCGGGGAGCCCAGTATTTTGGATTAGCTACTTTCACTTCTTATCCAATTATAAATTCCGGAACGATCAAATTTGAAAATGATGATAATAACATAGGTTTATATATTGATGTGAAGATAGATTCAGATACTGTTAGGGTTTATAATTTGCATATCGCAAGCATTCGCTTTAGTTATGATGATTATACTTTTATGAAAAATCTCGATACTAAAAGTGAAACTAAGGTTATTGAAAAGGGGGCCAGAACGATCTATTACCGACTAAAAAATGCATTTGTAAAACGATCCCAGCAAACAAAAGATATTATTAAGCATGTTAATAACAGCCCCTACCCTGTTATTTTATGTGGTGATTTTAATGATTCTCCAAACTCATTTTGTTACCGACAGTTTTCTGATATTCTCATCGATTCTTTTAAAGAATCCGGAAAGGGAATTGGAAACACCTATATTGGTTCATTTCCATCATTTAGAATTGATTATATTTTTCATAGTGATGAATATAAATCAATAAATTACATCACACTTCCCGAAAAATATTCAGATCATCATGCCATCATTAGTGAGATCATTTATCAATAAATCTTTATTGATTCATTTTACTTCTTTCAACTATTTGATCCTTTTTTTATTAGTACTTTCATGTACAAGCGCTGAAAACTCTAGCTCTATGAAAAATGACCTCACAAAAATTGAAATTCAGGGACATAGAGGGGCTCGTGGATTATGGCCCGAAAATTCTCTTTATGGCTTTCTTAAAGCGATGGATCTAGGTGTTGATGTGCTTGAAATGGATGTGGTCCTCTCTGCAGACAGTGAAGTAGTGATCTCCCACGATCCTTATTTTAGTAAAGAGATCTGTTTAACTCCAAATGCTGAAGAAATTAAAAATGAGGATGATTTCAATCTATTTCAGATGCCTTATAAAGAGATCCTAAAGTTTGATTGCGGATCTAAAATGCATTCTCGCTTTCCGGAACAGGAAAAAAAGAGAGTCTCTAAACCATTACTAGCTGAGGTGATCAATAAAACGACCGAAAAAGATCCTTCGATCAAATTCAATATTGAAATAAAAAGTAATAAGGAATGGCTAGGAATATTCCAACCTGAATCGATTGATCGCTATGTGGATTTAGTAGTAAAAGTCATAGCATCACTTCCCGTTTCTCAATACAATCTGCAATCATTTGATACCAGTATTTTGCATTCACTGGCTGAACGTTATCCTAATATTAAACTCTCTTATTTAATTGAAGATCAGATTTTAAATCCCAATTCGGCTAAAGATCTTGGAATACAAATCTATGCGATCAGTCCTGATTATAAATTATTAAGTAAAGAACTTGTTAAAGCATATCAGTCGCAAGGATTAAAAGTAATTCCCTGGACCGTAAATGAAGTCGCAGATATGAAACGGTTGGCTGAGTGGGGCGTGGATGGGATCATTACAGATTATCCTGATCGCTGGATGGAGCTATTGAAATAATTTACTTGAGGTGAGGATGAAAAAACACTTCATCCATAATTTCACCTCTTTTGTACCTTTTAATTTTTATATGGAATTACAGAAAGTATATATTCCATCGCTTCAATACGGGCATTAGTTTTCTTATCTGCTTTAATAATTCTCCAAGGACTTTTTTCCGTATTTGATTTTTCGATCATCCGTTCTTTATACTCGGTATATTTATCCCATAACTCGAGTGCATTCAGATCAACAGGACTAATTTTCCATGTTTTAAGCGGATTCGATTGAATGTTTTTGAATCGATTTGCTTGCTCAGGTTTACTTATTGAAAAGTATAATTTAATGATCTGAATTTCATCATTCACCAACATATCTTCAAATAAGTTGACCTCATTCATAAAGATCTGATATTGTTTGTCGCTACAAAAATCATTTACCGGCTCAACCATTGCCCTATTATACCAACTTCTGTTAAAGAACACCATCTCCCCAACTTTTGGTAACTGTCGGACATAGCGTTGGAAATACCACTGCTTTTTTTCTGCTTTTGTTGGTTTTGGAAGTGCTACTATTCTTAGTAAACGGGGATTTAAATGTTCCGTCATTCTTCTAATGGCACCACCTTTTCCTGCAGCATCTCTTCCTTCTGCAATGATGATGACTTGCTTTTTATTTGCAAAGACCCATTGCTGTAATTTAATCATTTCAGCCTGTAATTCTTTTAGCCTTTTTTCGTATTTCACTCTATCTAAAGCGCGTTCAATACCAAGCGTTTTAGGTTTTAATAAATTTCGATATCCAGCTGAGGAATTCAGTAATTCAATGTCCTCATCATTAAGTTCAATTTTCTTCATGCTATTTATCAATTTGTTTCATTGAACGATAATATCTATTTACAATATTAGGATCCGGATGTAAGGAAACTTTTGCATTATCTTTTTCATGATAATTAAACTGAGATAAGACATACCGCATACTTTCTAATCGAGCAGCCTTTTTATTATTCGCTTTAATAATGATCCATGGACTAAAAGCAGTATGTGTTTTTGTAAACATCTCCTCTTTGTAAAAGGTAAAGCGATCCCATTTTGAGCGCCCTCGTTCATCAACAGCACTAAGCTTCCACTGTTTTAAAGGATCTTCACTCCTCGATTGTAAGCGCTTCCATTGTTCTTGTTTACTTAGCGAGAACCAGAATTTAATAATGATCACTCCATCTTCAAATAACATATGCTCAAACTCGGTTACCTGACGCATAAAGCGATCATATTGGGTAGAGTCACAAAAACCCATAACAGGCTCTACAACGGCTCTGTTATACCAACTTCTATCCATAAAAACAATCTCACCAGG
>JAHECK010000056.1 GCA_024641785.1 Flavobacteriales bacterium
ATCACTCCAAAAACGATCCCTACCATCATTCGTGGTGGATTGAGCATTTTCCGTAAAATAAAGATCAACTTGCCCCACCAGTTTAAATTCCCATCTACATATTTAAATATATCATTCAATTCGGGGATGTTGATATAAAAAGCAATTGGTCTTTTTTTATAATATGTGAAGAGTATTATATCCCTATCTAAGATTGGCTTAAGTGCTTTCATGATATTTTGAGCTACTTGTAATTTCAGTTCCGTAAAACCTGCATGTCCTCCCCAGGCTCCATTATATACTTCTTGAAAATCTTTTGCTACCTGATTCAACTCCATTCCACGAATGTTCTTGATTTCATAATCTGGATCATCCTTAATTTGATCATAAGCTTTCTTGAATTTATCATCAAGTTGACCATAAATGTCCTTCCAAAAGATGATCTGCTTAAAATAAAGCTTAAAACCAAAGGTCTCAAACAAAGTCTTATAATATGAAGGATTATAATTCATCTGATAAGATCCCGGATAATCAAAATTTTCAATTAACAATCCCCAATATTCATTGCGCTCTCCAAAATTGATCGGACCATCCATTACTTCAATCTCTCTTTCTTTTAGCCATTTAATACAAGCTTCAAATAAAAGATCCGCCGATTTTTGATCATTTATACAATCGAAAAAACCCATGCCCCCCGTTGGAATTTTATTCTGACTACTGATCTTTGTCTTTGGATTAATAAATGCGGCTACTCTCCCTATCACCTCTCCCTGATCATTTTCTAAGATCCATCTAATCGCATCTCCTCCCGAACGAAAGAGTTTATTTTTCTTAGGATCAAATATTTTTTCAATGTCTTGTTTTATATGAGGTATATAATAAGGATCATCTCTATAGATGCGTTTTGGAACACTATGAAAGGCTTTAATTAGTTTTGTATTATTGACTTCGATGAGCTCCATTAAAAATGTATTTTAGACATCGAAAATACTAAAAATGAATATTTTTCTCTGTGGTTATATGGGTGTAGGTAAAAGTACAGTGGGTAAATTACTCGCCAATAGCCTAAATTACCCATTTATTGATCTTGATGAACTTATTGAAAAAAATCATGGTCTAACTGTTTCAGAGATCTTCAAAGTAAAAGGTGAAGATTATTTCAGGGAAATGGAATATTCTTTACTTATTGATCTGCTGTCAAAAGACAAGCATGTGATTGCACTCGGTGGAGGAAGCTTAGAAAACGCTAAGATCAGCAGTAGAATACGTTCCTCAGCCCTATTGGTCTATTTAGAAGCTAGCGAAGAATTCCTTTATCACCGTTTAAAAAATGAGAAAATGAAACGCCCATTGATCGCAGCAATTGAAGATAAAAACTTAATTGAATTTATTTCCTCTCACCTTGAAAAAAGAGTTTCAAATTATCAAAAAGCCCATTTAAAAGTAAATGTTGAAAATAAAAGTCCAGAAGAAGTTCTTTCTTTTTTAACAGAATATCTTGATCTAAGCTAAAAACCTACTTTAATTTTTCAGCAAAAGCTTTTTTGAATTTCTCCACTTTGGGCCTCACTACCATCTTACAATAACCCTGATCAGGATTATTCTTATAATAATCGTTATGATAGTCTTCAGCTACATAAAAAACTTCGAAAGGAACTATTTCAGTGACTACAGGATTCGGATACACATGGTTTTCCTCTAATTTCTTTTTATAAAACTCAGCCTCTTTCTTTTGCTGGTCATTATGATAGAAAATAACCGAACGATACTGTGTTCCTACATCGGCTCCCTGGCGGTTTAAAGTTGTAGGATCATGGGTCATCCAAAACACCTCAAGCAATTCAGCAAAACTGATAACAGCCGGATCAAATTCGATCTGAGCTACTTCGGCATGACCGGTAGTTCCATTACATACTTCCTTATAAGTCGGATTCTTTACTGAACCACCTGCATAACCGGGAAGCACGGAGTGCACTCCTTTTAATTCGGTGAAAATAGCTTCTACACACCAAAAACAACCTGCTCCAAAAGTGGCTGTTTCAAACTTTGTTTCATTCGACATAAGTGGATTATTGAAAATTATTGGCATCAATAATACTAAAAAAGAAATTCGCATACAGCTATTTTTAATGATTAAAATAAGTTTAGTTACGATTACTTATTTAAGTATTAAAACGTCCTTTTTTCTGATATCTTATCCATCAATAACACATCGAGTAGATTTTTTTTATCAAGTCGTATATCAGTAGATTCTGAGATCGCTTTTTTTATTTTTTCCATATCAAAAAGGGTTTTATCTTCCCCTAATTCATAGAGTAAACGAGCGTGTTTAAAATCAAAAGTTGAATAATCACTTGTTTTCTCAGGCTCAATTAAAAAATCACAATAGCGTTCACGAATTCGGACATTTTGAAATAATGCCATTCGAATGGTTCGTTCTACAAAGTGCAAGATCTTTTTTATTTCTTTTTCTTCTCCTAAATAATTCACATCACAACCAATGATTGCTAATTCTCTTTCTAAAAACGGATCAATAGGGAAATTATTCAATAAGCCTCCATCGATATAATCCATTTTATTATTGTTGTAGGCTCTGAAAATAAATGGAATACTGGCAGAAGCTAATGCTGCATGAATACAATCTCCTTCACTTATTATTTCCGCTCTGGATGTATTTACATTGCTCACGGCTATATGCAATGGGATCTTCAGCTGATCAAATCGATCAACACCGATGGCTTTTTTAATGATTGGATAAAGAACATTTAATGAACGCTTGCGAATCTTGGTATAGGATGTAAATAACTCATAAAATTTAAGATGCTCTATCTGCTTAATGATCTCGTCCGGACTAAGTCCTGCAGCATAAAGCAATCCTATGACAGCTCCAATTGAAGTTCCTGCGATCTCTTTTGGAAAGATCCCATGATCATTCAGTGCTTTTAATACGCCGATATGTGCCATTCCTCTCGCTCCCCCACCACTTAATACCAATCCTACTTCCCTATCCATCATTTAACAATTATTCCTTAAAGTTAATCACAAGCATTTAAAATATTCTATTTTATTAAATATAATTAACTCAATAGCCTTTTCATTTAAAAGCTCAAATAGTATCTTTGCACCCAAAGAAAAATAGATTATGACAAAAGCGAAGATGACTACCGAAAAAGGTGTAATGAGTATCGAACTTTATGATAAAGATGCTCCTGGAACAGTTGCTAATTTTGTAAAACTTGCCAAAGAAGGATTTTACGACGGACTTACTTTTCATCGAGTTATTCCGGACTTTGTAATTCAGGGAGGTTGCCCTAACGGAAGTGGAACCGGTGGACCTGGTTACAAGATCGATTGCGAGACGAGTGGAGGAAATCAATATCACGACAGAGGCGTATTATCAATGGCTCATGCAGGTAAAAATACTGGTGGTTCTCAATTTTTTGTTTGTCACAGTCGAAATAATACTTCTCATTTAGATGGGGTTCACACTTGTTTTGGAAAGGTGGTTGATGGATTAGAGGTGATAGATGCGATCCGTGCAGGTGATGTAATAGAAAAAGTTGAAATAGAAGATTGATTTTTAGATATCTTATTTTAAGGTAGTCTTGACGGCTGCCTTTTTTTGTGTATTTAAATCAAACTTTGATTAGCTATATCACAGGGCTATTTCTTAAATTATTTCATAAAAAAAAGGCTACTCCATATAGAAATAGCCTTTAAATTCTTTTAGTCATTAATTAAAAGTGACTTTTCAATTTTTCCTCTAATAAATGCTTTGGAACCGCACCCACTTGTTTATCAACTACTTCACCATTCTTTAAGAAAAGAATTGTAGGAATATTTCGAATTCCAAATCGCATTGAAATTTCAGGATTCTCATCAACATTCACTTTCCCAATTACCGCTTGATCAGCACCATATTCATTCGCTAATTCTTCAACGATTGGACTTACCATACGACATGGTCCACACCATTCTGCCCAAAAATCAACCATTACTACTTTATCCGACTTAATCGCTAGATCTTCAAAATTCGAATTATCAAAAATTACTTCCATTGTTATTTTCTTTATTTGCCCGAAGGCTTTTTATACTACTTACTTAAAATTGAACTGCAAAATTACGCTATTTTTCCTTCCTAATTGTCTGCTAGATTGCTTTTTTTAAATCAACTTCACATTAACCGAATCCATCATTTCAAGTCGGTCGGTTAGCTTTTTATCGATCTTGATGCCTTTCTTTCTGGACTTCAATTCTACCACACTCTCTTTATCAAATATGCGGAATTTCACCGCTAACTTTCCTTGGGCAGTATCGAAGATATTAACAAGGTCATCAACCACCGTTTCATCGATTTCTTCAAGATTCAGATCCACCTGTAAGGCCTTAGCCTTCACATCAATAAGCTCTGATAACATAGTGATATTGGTTATCTTTAACTCTGTATTACTTCTATAATCATTGTAAGCAACTTCACCTTCAAGAAAGATAAACCAATCTAAATTGATAAAATTCCTTAAACGTAAATAGTCCTTACTAAACAATGAAAATTGGTAACTCCCATTGTAATCTTCCATCGTAAACCTTCCCCAAGGGCTCCCTTTTTGTGAAATACGATGATCAACATAAGTGATCATTCCCGCAACGGATATTTGACGGGTTTTTTCCTTTAGTTTATCCAGATCTTCAAGATCGTTCAATTGATTTCTACAAAAACTTTTTATTACAAATGCATGATCATCTAATGGGTGACCTGTTATAAATATTCCAACAACTTCTCTCTCCTTTTTAAGTTTTTCTAAGGTTCCCCATTCGTTTTCAATAGGTGCAATTGGCTCGGGCATATCGAATTGCTCAGTAGATTCAAACATTGAAACCTGAGAACTGTTTTGGGATTCCTTGAAACGACTTCCAAATTTTATTGCGGTTTCAATATAAGACCTTCCGGTTTTTTCATCCGCCTTAAATAATTGTGACCGGTTCAAATTAAAAGTATCTAATGCACCGGCTAAAGCCAGATTTTCTACCACTCTTTTATTTACTTGTTGTGATTCAACTCGTTTTGTTAGGTCGGGTAATGAAATATAAGGACCGTTTTTCAATCGTTCCTCAATAATACTTTCTACTGCGTTCTCTCCTACTCCTTTTATCCCACCTAATCCAAAACGGATCTGACCATTGTCATTCACTCTGAATTTCAATCCGGATTCATTTACACTGGGCCCTAACACATTCAATCCCATACGGCGACATTCTTCCATAAAGAAGGTTACTTTCTTTATATCGCTCATATTATGTGTCAATACCGAAGCCATATACTCGGCCGGATAATGTGCTTTTAAATATGCGGTCTGGAAAGCAACTACAGAATAACATGTTGAATGCGATTTATTGAAGGCATATGCCGCAAATTTCTCCCAATCCGTCCAGATTTTTTCTGCTTTTTCCGGAGCGATGTTATTTTTATTACAGCCTTCAACAAACTTAGGTTTTAACTTATCAAGCAGGGCTTTTATTTTTTTACCCATCGCCTTTCGTAAACCATCTGCTTCACCTTTGGTAAATCCAGCCAGTTTTTGAGACAATAACATTACCTGTTCTTGATAGACCGTAATTCCATAGGTTTCGGCAAGGTATTCTTCCATTTCTGGAACATCGTAAGAAATAGCTTCGCGACCATTCTTACGAGCAATAAAATTTGGGATGTATTCGATAGGACCTGGACGATACAAGGCATTCATTGCAATAAGATCCTCAAATTTATCCGGTTTTAAATTCCGTAAATGCTTTTGCATTCCCACCGATTCAAACTGGAAAGTTCCATTGGTGGATCCTTTTTTATACAGATCATAGGTTAATTCATCATCCAATGGAATTTCATCCGGATTGATGCTTATTCCATGGCGTTCTTTAATAAGAATAATAGCATCTTTAATGATAGAAAGGGTTTTCAATCCAAGAAAGTCCATCTTTAGCAAACCTGCAGATTCAACTACTGCATTATCGAATTGCGTAAGCAAAAGATCTGAATCTTTCGCCATACCCACCGGAACATGATTTGTTAACTCATCGGGTGCAATGATAATTCCACAGGCATGAACTCCAATATTTCTAATGGAACCTTCAATTTTTCGAGCTTGATTTATTGTTTGCCCAGCCAGATCATCGTCTAAAGACCTAGCTCTCAATGCAAAGGCATTGGGCAATTGCTCTGAGCTTACTTTTATCTTTAATGCCTTATCATCCAGTTCAAATAGTTTACTGAGCGATAAATTGTCGGGGATTAATTTTGCTAACTGGTCAGTTTCATTTAATGGTAATCCCAAGACCCGACCGGCATCACGTATCGATGATTTAGCCGCCATTGAACCATAGGTAATAATCTGGGCTACCTGACTTGAACCGTATTTATTTACAACCCACTCGATGATCTTTCCACGACCTTCATCATCGAAATCAATATCGATATCTGGCATAGAAACCCTATCCGGATTAAGGAAACGCTCGAAAAGAAGATCGTACTTGATTGGATCTATATTGGTGATCTCGGTACAGTATGCAACAGCAGAACCTGCGGCAGATCCCCTTCCGGGACCAACTGCTACGCCCATTTTACGAGCTTGACTTGTAAAATCCTGAACGATCAAGAAATAACCGGGATACCCCGTATTTGCAATAGTAGCTAACTCAAAATCAAGACGTTCTCTGATCTCATCGTTGATATCACCATACCTCTTTTTAGCTCCTTCATAAGTTAAATATCTCAGGTAGGCATTCTCCCCTCTATTTCCGCCATCTTTTTCATCTAAGGGATCTAAATATTCTTCAGGAATCGAAAATTTTGGGAGAAGTACATCACTTGCAAGGTCATATATTTCAACCTTTTCAATAATATCATTACTACATTTAATCGCTTCAGGAAGATCCTGAAACAATTTTTTCATCTGATCACTGCTTTTAAAATAAAACTGATCATTTGGAAAACCGTATCTAAACCCTCTTCCTCTTCCAATAGGTGTTTCTACTTTTTCACCTTCTTTAACGCATAATAGAACATCATGCCCTTTTGCATCTTCCTGATCGATATAAAATGTGTTGTTTGCAGCAAAATAGCTTATACCGAATTCTTTTCCCCATTTTATCAGTTGCTCATTTACTCTATCTTCTTCTTCTAAACCATGACGTTGCAATTCGAGATAAAAATCATCCCCAAATTGTTCCTTCCACCATTTTAAAGCATCGAGTGCCTGACTTTCTCCTATATTTAAAAGAAGATCGGGAATTTCACCATTGAGACCACTACTTAAAATTATGAGGTCTTCTTTATATTTTAATAAAAGTTCTTTATCAATTCGTGGTACATAATAAAATCCCTCGGTAAATGCGAAAGAAGATAATTTTGTTAAGTTCTTATATCCTTTTTTATTTTTTGCAAGAGCAACAATCTGATAGCCATTATCTTTCCTAGTTTTATCAAGCCGATCTTCACAAATATAAAATTCACATCCTAACACAGGTTTAAGAATATGTGCTTGGGGTTTTTTACCTTCTGCTTCCAACTCCGCATTTACTGCTTTACTATGCCTGTTATGCTTTAAGATCTTACTTATAAATTCAAAAGCTCCATACATATTCCCAAGATCTGATAAAGCTAATCCGGGCATTTTATTCTCAACCGCTCTGCTGATCATTGCATCAATTCTCGATGTAGCTTGCAGTACGGAATATTGTGAATGATTATGTAAATGGGAGAAAGAAACTTTTTCGAGGGCAGTTAGGTCCTCATCACTTATAGATTGTGAAGGAGTTATTAGTTCTTCTTTTGCTTCAACTTCATCACTAAGCTCTTCGCTTACATAAGGCTGGATATTTAAGCCAATAAGCTGGATGGTATCGGGGTTTTCTTTTAAAAAAGCCTGATGTTGCTTAGCATTAAAATTGACTTTTGATGGAGGAAGCACTCCGATACGAAGCAATTCTAAAAAAACCCTTGCCGTTGCTTCTACATCAGCTGCAGCATTATGGGCCTCTGCGAAAGCTTCGTTGAATAATTTTACATAAAGTTCCGAAAGATTAGGGAATTTAAATTTTCCTCCTCGACCTCCAGGAAGTGCACAAAAATCAATTGTGCTTTTCATGGTATCGATCTTCTTAATTTTAGGAAAAGGATTTTCGAATTCGCTACGTAAAAATTCACACGCAACAATATTGACATCAAATTCCACATTATGACCAACACAGAATTTGGAACGATCGAGGTCTTTTTTAAATTCTTCTAAAACCCATTTTAGATCTACGCCCGACTGCAAGGCACGCTCAGTGCTAATGCCATGGATCTTCTCTGAATTAAAAGGAATAGTGAAGCCATCTGGCTTAACAATGAAATTTTTAACATCAATTAATTTCCCATTTTCATCATGTAGCTGCCATGCGATCTGAACTAACCTGGGCCAGTTATCAAAATCACTTGGAGGAGCATCATAACTACGAGGTAAACCCGTAGTTTCAGTATCGAAAATAAGAAACATAGTTGTTTTTAGCAGAATTTGAGCCGCTGGTAAAAATAGAAAAACAAGACTTTAAAAAGAATCAAATTCAAAGATTAAGCCTCGTATTTTTAAACAATTTGTTAATGGACTAAAACAGATAATCGAAATCGTATAAAAGAAATTCCAGTTCTTCTTTCTTCATAAAAGGAATATCAAAAAAGCCCTTATAATAAATTGCTTCAGGGATCAGAACCCCTTTTACTTTCTGATTTTGCACTTTGATATAGATATCAAAATCCAATGGAAGACTATAATATTGAATATTAATCTCTCTTTGCATCACTTCAAATGTTTCCTGGTCAAAATAAGTCAATAAAGATTTGATCACCGTTTTACCATCTCTAAATTCTGGTTTTGCTTCTACATCGAACACCAGACAACGAATACTGTCTTTATAATGAGAGGTATATACACTATAATCATAATATTCGATCATATCTTCGTCAAAAACACCCATTTTCTTACCAACAAGGGGTACTCCATCAACTGATATTCCGGGATTGAACATCATCTGCTTTACATCCATACGATGTTTTTCCATGCTGCTTAGGCCTTTTTCTTTTTCAAAATCCCTTGCCATGCTCATGGATACTTTTTGCTTTGTTACAGGAAAGAATATTTCATCCCATGCTTCAGCGGTCATGTATTTATATTCCCCCTTCTTTTTTATTTTTCCATTAATTTCCTCTTCAATTATCTCAACCCACATCTGGTCTTTCTCCCTAAATCGTTCGGCATAGCGCGTTACATTTCCTTTTTCATCCTCTCCACGTTTAAATACCTTTAACCATGATCTGTATTTTGCAGGATAAAAATTTAAAGCCTTAAAAGACATATAAAATGAAGTGTCGGCCTTTACTTTTTCAATAAATTCTTCTGTATCAAAATCATCTTCAACAGCTTGAATATCTATACTTTCGAGCGTAACCACTTTCACCACATCCTGAGATGAAAGTATTTGAAAAAGACAAAGAAAAATAAGGTTAAGAAAAAGGATGCGATTCATTTAAATAAGCTGATTTAAAATTTTTCTGAAAAGTACACATCTTAAAAATAAAACCAATAAAACTTCACGGCTCCTGTTTGATCTACTTCTAGTGTTGGTGCCGGGATCTTTACCAAATTGAGGACGACAAAAAGGGTATTTAAAAATTTGCTTTTCGTCTTAATTCTGGTAAAATCAATATCTGGAGAAAAAAAGAACTGACGGATCCTTGGAATATTGCTGTAATCAAAATCCTCTCCTATATTAGAACTACCTCCTAACATTCCATCGCCCGAATAACCAAAGGCCAAATTAAGCCAGCCCGGGAATATTTTCCGCTGTGCTGAAAAACTTTGGGGATTTACCGAAAGCCAATAGGTTTGTCCGTTATAATCTTTCAATATACGCTCTGTATTTGTACTTCCTAAAACTTCCGGTCGCATATCTGCATATTCTGTTGGGTGATAGGAAAACTTTACAATAATACGTTGGTCCTGCCAGGCGAGTTGCTGTGCTGTAAATAGCGCTCCTCCCAATGTATTTGCCGTAAAATCATACCACGAAAATCCCCATTGTTCAGAAAATCCATCCATCAATTCAATAGCAGCGAGATATCCCCACGTAAGTCCAACTCCCATCCAGGTAGCTTGTTTATTCGAGTAACCTGCCCATCGATATGCTTTATAATTTAAATTACTCACCATGCTAACGGTAGCTAAATGGCCTATTTTATCCATCTGTAACCATTGTTTACTATCATCGATAAAATGAAATTTACTTTGTGGATAATCGGCATACCATGCCCTGTTTAAGTAAGCTAATGACCCTACAACTAAAACTCCCTGAGTAGAAAAAACAATGGCTCTTCTACTGCTTTGCTTCATCGCAAAGGCAGTATCTACTTGCGCTCCAAGATGATTCTGGAAGGCAAAGAGCGTAGTAAGAATGAAAACTATGTAGTGTTGCTTTTTCATTTAAACAGGATGCAAAATAATACAAAGACCACTACTTTAGATGATAAATTAAATAATAGGTATAAATGTTGTTTTGAATTCCTGCTATTTTTGTCATCTAACTATTTTTATGAAAAGCAATTACTTTCGATCAATCTTTATCATACTTACCATTTTAATTCTACTTCCCCTATTCGCCCATTCTGAATGGGAAAACAAAGTATTTAAAAAAGGAATTGAAACCGTTCAGTGTTACAATGCCGCTTTTCCTTTAAATCCTCCTATCATTCAACTTCAATCTCAAGATCGCATCCATTTCTCTTTTGATGATTTGAATGATGAACAAAGCACTTATTATTTCTCTATCATCCATTGTGATTCTAAATGGGAAAGTTCTGAATTACAATTATTTGATTACATGAAAGGTTTTAATGAAAATGAAATTTATGATTTTTCTTATTCTGTTAATACGCTTCAGGACTTTACACATTTCTCCCTTGAACTACCAAATAGAGATGTGGAATTGCTTATGTCGGGAAATTATATCATCGAAGTTTTTGAAGACATGGACCATACAAGACCTGTATTAACACAACGTTTTATTATTTATGAAACGGAGGCTAAAATCAATATCAATGTAAAAACCTCCAGTGTCGTAGCAGAAAAAGACTATCGTCAAGAAGTCGATTTTACTGTAAATATTGGACGCTTGAAAGTGTTTAATGTGTTTGATGAGATCAAAGTGGTTGTAATGCAAAATATGAGATGGGATAACGCCATCTATGACCTGCAAGCTAAATTTATTAAGGGAAGTGAATTGATCTACGATTTTGAAGAAAAATCAAGTTTTGATGGTGGAAATGAATATCGGAATTTCGACATCAAGGATCTTCGTTTTCAATCAGATCGAATTGCTACAATAGATCAGGATTCTTCTCTTACACACATCTTTTTGCATCCTGATGAAAAGAGAACTTTTAAACGTTATTCAACATGGGAGGATATTAATGGGAATTATATGATCAAAATTGATAATGCGATCAATTCTGATGTTGAAGCGGATTATGTATGGGTCTATTTTACACTCCCTTTTGATTTTCCGGTAAATGACGCTGATTTATACATAGCCGGTCAATTTAATAATTATACCTATTCAGATAAAAACAAACTTAGTTACGACTTTGACGATCAGGCTTATAAAGCTAAAATACTTTTAAAACAAGGCTATTACAACTATGCCTATTTCTATTTACAAAATGGGGAAACAGCAGGGCAGATTGCCTACATTGAAGGTTCGCATTATCAAACGGTAAATGATTATTTAGTCATTGTTTATTACAAAGACTCAAATAAAATGTATGATCGGGTTGTTGGATTACAATATGCTATTTCGCATTTATAATTTTTCGGAAGTAAAATAATTCAAAATTCATTTAAGTTAAAAATCGGAGTGTTGCTATAATTTATTTACTTTTATCTTAATATTTGTTTATGAAAAGTGCAGTTACAGCAGGAATCGAAATAAAAGTATCTTCCAGATACGAAGCTGTCTTCTCGAATGAAGACAACAATGAATTTCTTTTTTCCTACGCCATTGAAATAACGAATACAAACGATTTCGAAGTGAAATTACTAAAAAGACATTGGCATATAACTGATGGTTTAGGAAATATTCGTCAAGTAGATGGTGAAGGAGTGATCGGAAAACAACCAATCATTAAAAGTTTTCAGTATTTTAAATATGAATCAGCTTGTGATTTTCCTACCCATATTGGAAAAATGAGAGGCTTTTATCTATTCGAGAATATTGAAAATGGATTTACATTTAAAGTCTTTATACCAGAATTCATAATGATAACCGATCAAAAATTGAATTAAAAAAAAACGATTTAAATAAAAAAGCCTTCCCGATCTTCGAGAAGGCTTTTTTTTATTTCAAAAAATAAGATTCTTAATTATCGGTAGTCCTTGAAAGGATCAATGTGTGTCGGATGTTATCATGAAACATTACACTTGAAAAATTATCGATTACAAAACCTTTATCACTCAAGTAATTTAATGCATCAGGAAAATTATGAAAGGATACTATATCTGAAGCGATCATATCAAATAATTCAAAATCATTTTTATCTTGAATATAAAATTTATTATCTGCTCCAATGTAGAGTTTAAATTTAACATCCGGCGTATTAATTGATTCATCTCCAACTAATTGAATGAATATAGTTGTTGTTTTATTTGTTTGGTTCTTATTTACAGAGATTCCCGTTGCTTTACTTTTTGTTTGAGAAAAACCGCTAAATGTAAGACTTGTTAGTACAAGTAAAATGAATATCCTTTTCATATTTATAATTGATGTTTGTTTAAATTTAATTGATCGCTTATTTTTTTGTAGTCTTTGCTTTAGTAGTTTTTGCCTTAGCTGTCTTTTCGCTAGTTGGCTTTTTAACCGCTTTTTTTTCTGTTTTCGGCTTTTCTTCCACTACCTTCTCCTCTACTACTTCTTCCGGTTTTAATAAACCTGCAGCAATAAGTAAATTATACCATTGAAATAGTTTTTTTAAATCCGAGATATAAACGCGCTCCTGATCAAAATCCGGTAATATTTGAACCATTTTAGCTCTTAATACTTCCGAAGTATCTTTATGATCTATACTTTTTTTCCCATTTTCAATTTCAAAAAGCTTAGTAAATACTTCTTTTAATGGAACGTCATCTTCATAAGTGTAGATACTAATATCATCTAAAGCACTTACCTTATCTAAGGCAAAAATATTTAACTTTTTACCATCTGGAATCGATTCAACAACTAAACCATTTTTCTTCTTAGAAATTACTTTGTATAAGCCTGGCTTTCCAGATACAGATATGATCGCTTCTAAATTCATTCTTTTCTTATTTGGGCGCAAAAATAATAATTATATGCATATTCTACTTATTGATATATAATTCAATCGATTTCCCTGATTTTTTTTCAATAAGATAATAGACTCCGTTTTTGCACTCCTTTAAATTAATTTGAAACTCACTATTAGAAACAATTCTTTTTTCAAATAATTGTTTCTGGCCCAAAAGATTTACTATTTCAAAATCAGAATCACTATCTAATCCACGAAGCATAAATTTCCCAAATGATGGATTTGGGAAAACAAAGAGACCTAAGCTTGACTCCTCCTTAATTCCACTTCCAATTACATTTATAACATTAGAAATTTGCTTACATCCGTTTTCATCAATTGCGCTCAACCAATATTCTCCCTCACCTACACATATACTCTCCAAACTATCTCCGGTATTCCATTCGATGCTGCTATAAGATCCTTGAAGTGATAAGTTTAATATTCCTTCATTACAATCTGCAACGCTTTCTTCAATAATAATAGGAATCTGCGATACTTGCAAGGTAGCTAATCCATCTACTTTTCCACTCCCCCAACTTGTATTTGGCAAAATGCCTGTATAAATGTCTTGATAAGCAGTAGAAAGTAAGGCTTGTTTTATTTGAGAAGGCAATGATAAAGGGCAACGCTGAAGATAAAGTGCTGCGATTCCGGCAACAATTGGCGATGCCATTGAGCTGCCTCCATTTCGCATATGCCAGCCTCCCTGGGCTAGCTTTTGGGGTGCAGAAGAAAGTAAAATTTCTCTGTAATTAAAAGGCCCTGAACTTAATATCAATTCTCCACTCGCTGCAAGTTCAGGTTTGATTCTTCCATCTCTTGTAGGACCACGACTCGAATGCATTGCAAGTTCTCCAAGTTGTCCTTCGAAACTCTGTAAATTATTATTTACATCTATATAACTCAGCCTGTTTTTAAAATTTGAAACGGTAATTGCATTTTCAGCACAAGAAAAAGATGATACTATTTGCATCAAGCTATCCGGATTTTGAAAATGTTCGTTTAAAAAAGAACCAGGAAGGGATTCTTCCCCAATGATATTCGAGGAGGATAACCAATCTGCCGACCAGCAATCCAAATGTGCATTTCCTTTTGTGAAAAGGATAGAACTCAAATTGTTACTAGTCATATGATCGACCTGAACCTGAAATTGAATTTGTTCACCTTGATACTGCATATATCTCCTGCAAATCGCTATTAAATTACTTGAGAGATCATAAATGCTATCAACTATAATCACCCCTATATTTTCTTCTATGTCTCGAAAAAGATTGTTTGTTTGTATTTCTTGTGATGCAGAATGATCAAATAATCCGATAGAACTTTCAAAAGAGCTGATATCAATTGAATCTAGCCAAGCCTCAAAGTAGCTCATCCTTCCCAATTCAGTCGGACCATTAAAACTTGTAAACATACTGTAAGAAGTGTCCGAAGTGGAAGCATATCCTAAATGATAACGCAATGTCCGACTATTCCCTCCGGCACATACCAAACTTCTTCCGGGGTACTCATCACTAAACCAATCATTGATCATTACACCTACCGGATCTAAGCCATCATGTGACCCCGAATAAGTTCCAATACTTAAATTAATAACGATGGGTTTATTGAGTTCCTCTGCTTTTGTAAGCATAAAGTGTACTCCATCAGCTACTGACATCAACCAGTTTGGATGATCAAAATCCGAGGCAACCATCATTATGGAAGAAAGTGGAGCAATTCCATGAAAATCGACTTCCATAGTCCCTTCTTCAATAAGATCCTGAAGCGCGTTTCCATTAGAACATGCTGTACCGACTACTGTACTTCCATGACCATACCATGAATTTGGATCCAGAATAATTTGTGTGTCATTGCTTATCCATTGATTGAGAGTGTCCTGAGTAATTAACTTCCCATATCCATACTCTTCAAAGATCTCAGCACTATCAACCGGGTTTTTCTGGTCCCAGAAATATAAAATCCTGCTGCTCCCATCTTCATTTATAAAGTCAGGATGAGAATAATCAAGACCGGCGTCAATAAATCCAATTATAACATCACTCCCATTTAAAACTTCATCATAAATCCCTATTTCCTGAAGTCCAGCAACATTTGCGTTTCCGATTACTCTATCATTTAATAGAACTCCTTTATCGCTGGACCAAAATACTTCTTCAATAAAAGTACTTTTCAATAGTTTTTCAATTTGAGTTCCGTAGATATGTATAACAAACCAATTAGCAGAACGATATTTTATAAGGATCTTATTTTTATGAAAAAAAGAGCTTAGTTCCCTTTCATTTCCTTTGACCATAATATCGTAAGCTTTGTTCGAAAACGCTTCATTATTCCGCTCATTCTCAAATGGAATTGACCATTGAGCCTGAATATCCAGGCAAAAAAGGAATAAATAAAAAAACAAATAGTATATAATGAATCGCTTCATTTCATTTGGAATTATCTTGTTCAAATTTCGGAATTTCAGTTAAAAACTGAATTTCCTTTTCATTCATCTTGAAAGCAAAATGTTCCATTCCGTTTGTGACTATTAATGTTTCAGCAGCTAAGGAAAAATAGTATCGACTTACTTGTTCAAAAACAGATTTATTTAATTTGATATGAGGTGCTTTGCATTCTACAATTACACGGGGTTGATAATTTCGATCATTAAAAACAATATCTACCCTTTTGATCGTATTGTAAAGTTGAATTTGTTTTTCGGTTTCAGTCAGACTCAAAGGATAATTATTTACATGATGCATGTATAGTAAAAATGATTGTCTAACCCACTCCTCCGGTGTAAGTTGAAGCCACAGCTTTCTAACAGGATCGAAAATCATATCTATCCCATCTTCCCTTTTGAGTTTAACAGGTACTTCTGGCAAATTTAATTTAACTAACTTAAGACTCACATCGACGAATTTAACTTAATTTTAAGCTCGAAAAAAGAAGTAGATAAGATGAAGACAAAAAAAGAGATCGTTGCAAATTGGTTACCAAGGTATACAGGAGTAGAACTAGAGGATTTTGGAAAATACATATTGCTTACCAACTTTGATAATTATGTTGAAAGCTTTGCTAAATTAAAAAATACCGTAGTTCATGGAAATGATAAAGCGATGCCAAGTGCAACATCAGATGGAATTACGATCATAAATTTCGGGATGGGAAGTGCTAATGCAGCAACAATAATGGATCTACTAAGTTCGATCAGTCCTAAAGCGGTTTTATTTCTTGGAAAATGTGGAGGGCTTAAAAAGAAAAATCAAATTGGTGATTTTGTTTTACCGATTGCCGGTATTCGAGGAGAAGGAACCAGTAATGATTATTTCCCTACAGAAGTTCCGGCCTTGCCTGCTTTTAACTTACAAAGGGCTATTTCTTCTACGATAAGAGATCATCAAAAGGATTACTGGACAGGTACCGTTTATACTACAAACAGAAGAGTCTGGGAGCACGATGATAAATTTAAAAAATACTTGAAAGTAATACGTGCCATGGCTATTGATATGGAAACAGCGACTTTATTTTCGGTTGGTTTTGCAAATAAAATTCCGGTAGGAGCTTTACTTTTAGTAACAGATCAACCGATGATCCCTCAGGGAGTTAAAACATCGAAAAGCGATGAGAATGTGACTAAAAATTATGTTGAGGATCATATTAAGATCGGCATTGCCGCACTTGTTGAACTTAAGGATAATGGGAAGTCTGTAAAACATCTAAGATTCGAATAGGAATGCCGCATAAACAAATTATTAAAGATATTAAACAAGGAAAGGTCTCACCTGTTTATTTAGTTGGCGGAGAAGAAGCTTATTTTGTAGATGAAATTACCGAAACTATTGAAAATGGAATATTAGAAGAAGGTGAACGCTCATTTAATATGGATATATTCTATGGTATGGAAAGCGATCTAAGCAATATTGTTTCGATCGCAAAACAATATCCAATGATGGCAGAGCGACGATTAGTATTAATTAAAGAAGCTCAAAAAATAAAAGATCTTGAAATATTAGATCAATATATTAACAATCCCGTTTCAAGTACCACCTTGCTTATCGCAATGAAGGGAAAGAATTTCGATTCCAGAAAAAACGTTTACAATCCTAAGAAAAATCCAAATATTGTACTTTTCAATGGTAAAAAAATTCCTGAGTATAAACTTTCTCCATGGGTAATTGATTATTGCAAGAACAAGGGTTATCAAATTGATGCTTTACGTGCACAAGTTTTAATCGATCATTTAGGAAATGATATTTCAAAATTGGTTAATGAATTAGGTAAACTTTTTATAAATAAAAAGAAAGGAGATTCAATTACTGCTGAAGATATTGAGACTAAAATTGGGATCAGTAAAGAATTTACCGTTTTTGAACTTCAAAAAGCGATCGGTTTAAGAGATACTAAAAAAGCGAATCAAATTATCCTTTACTATTCTGAAAATTTAAAAACACATCCATTTGTTTTATTAGCCGCAAATTTGTTTAATTACTTTAATCGCTTGATGCTCTTTTATTATACTCAAGATAAATCAGATGCAAATTTGTCAAGAGAACTAGGCATAAATCCCTTCTTTATAAAAGATATTAAAATCGCAGCAAAAAATTATAGCGCAATGAAGGTCTTGAAAAATATAAGCATTATCAGAGAATACGACATGAAATCGAAGGGCTGGGAAGTTTCTGAGAATGATCACGGAGAATGGATGAAAGAGATGATCTATAAATTAATGCATTGACCATACCTATTATGATTAGTGCATTTAATTGGTTTTTTAAGTCCTTAAACAAATAGTGTTAATTTAAGTCCTTCTATTTTATATTTTTGTTATTCAATAAACTCTAAATGAACAAATTTTACTTTTCCTTTTTTCTTTTCTTCTTAGCAAGTATTACCATAGCGCAAACAGGTACTGTTAGAGGTTTTGTATTTGATGAGCAAGGTGGTGAACCCGTTATATTCACTAATGTATATCTAGATGGCACAAACTACGGTTCTTCTACTGATGTGAATGGCTATTATATGATCTCTAAAGTGAAGCCGGGAAATTACACTCTGGTTGTAAGCTCTATTGGTTATTCTGAGCATAGAGAAGATATTGTGATAAAAAATAATGATCTCTTAAATATTAAAATCATTTTAAAAGCAGGTGCTATTGAAATGGATGAACTTACCATTTCTGCTGAAACACAAGAGAAGCAAACCAGGGTAAAAATGTCTGTTACCAGTGTATCACAAAAAGAAATTCAATTATTACCTTCAGTTGGAGGTACTCCTGATATTGCGCAATATATGCAAGTTATTCCTGGAGTCGTTTTTACCGGTGACCAAGGGGGTCAATTATTTATTCGTGGAGGATCTCCTGTTCAAAATAAAGTAACACTAGATGGAATGACCATCATGCAACCCTTCCACTCTATTGGTTTGTTTTCAGTATTTGATACTGATGTGATGAAGAATGCTGATATTTATACTGGAGGATTTGGAGCTCAATATGGAGGTAGGGTCTCATCCGTTATTGATATAACTACAAGAGATGGAAATCAGAAAGAACATACAGGAGTTGTCGGAGTAAGTACTTTTGGAGCCAAGCTCGCTTTAGAAGGACCTCTCAAAAAGGCCAAAAACAATGATGATGGAGCAATCACTTATCTTATTTCAGCCAAAACCTCTTATTTGGATCAATCATCTCAAATATTTTACCCTTATGTAAACGATGGTGATGGTCTTCCATTTGATTATACCGATCTATATGGTAAAATTAGTTTTGGATCAGCAAATGGAACAAAGTTTAACTTAAATGGTTTTTCCTTTAATGACCGAGTGGTCTTTAACGATTTTAGCGAATTGAACTGGAGTAACTGGGGAGCCGGCGGAAATTTTGTACTCGTTCCTGCAACTTCAGCAGTATTATTAGAAGGACATTTTAATTATTCAAATTATAATATTGAATTAACAGAAGAGTCTACAGATCCTAGAAGCAGCGAAATTTCTAATTTCAGCCTTGCGCTTGATATGAAGTATTTCTTGGGAAAAAATGAAATGAAGTATGGATTTGATATTAGTGGTTTAAGTACAAACTTCTCTTATTTTAATGCCTTTGGATTAGAAAATTCTCAAACGAGTAATACGACAGATGTTTCTGCTTATGCTTTGTATCAGTTTTTACTAGCAAAAGAAAAAGTGGTAATAGATGCAGGCTTTCGCTTTATATACTACTCCTCCATCAATTACATCTCACCTGAGCCACGATTGGGTGTGAAATATAATATTACTCCTCTATTTCGTTTGAAAGCTTCTGCGGGTCTCTATTCTCAAAACTTAGTAGCTACAAACTCCGATCGAGACGTAGTTAACTTGTTTTATGGTTTTGTAACTTCTCCAGAAAGTATCCCAAGCAGCATCGTTAATGAAGATGGAACTACTAGAGATATTGAATATTCTATTCAAAAAGCTGGTCACCTGATCGCCGGTTTTGAGTATGATATAAATGAGAATTTAAATATTAATGTCGAAGGTTATTTTAAAAACTATAATGAGCTCATTAATGCAAATCGATTTAAGATCTACGATATAAATACTCAAGGTGTTCCAGAATATTTAAAAACAGACTATCTTGTTGAAACAGGAACTGTTATGGGTGTTGATTTTATTCTAAAATATACTGATAAAGTAAACTTCTTATGGGTCGTTTATTCTTATGGTAAATCAGATCGATGGGATGGTATACAGGAATACAATCCGGTATACGATCGTAGGCATAATGTAAATGTAGTAGCAAGTAGAAAATTTGGAAGCACAAAAACCTGGGAAGTCAATGTTCGTTGGAACTTTGGTTCCGGTTTCCCTTTTACACAAACAGCCGGTTTTTATCAGGGACAGAATTTTGCAGGTGGTATCAATACAAACATTACAACCAGCAATAGCCAAGCCCTATCCTATATTCTAAGTGGTCTTAATAATGGTAGACTTCCTACTTATCATCGAATGGATGTTGGAGTTAAGAAAACCTTCGAGTTCAAAAAATCTTCAAGATTAGTCGTTGATGTAAGTGTAACGAATGTGTACGACAGACAAAATGTATTCTATGTAGATCGTTTTACAAGTGAAGTAGTATATCAACTACCTATCCTGCCTGCACTTGGAATAAATTATTATTTCTAATCTGCTTATCCTGCAGCTTGAATGATTTTAATGAAGTCGGTAGCCTGTAAAGCAGCTCCACCAACTAAACCTCCATCTACATCAGCTTGTGAAAAAAGCTCTGCTGCATTGTCAGGCTTAACACTTCCGCCATATAAAATACGTGTTTGATCAGCTGCATTAGCATAAACTTCACGCAGTTTTGATCGAATAAAGGCGTGCATTTCCTGGGCTTGTTCCGGACTAGCAGTTTCTCCTGTTCCTATCGCCCATACTGGTTCATAAGCAACAATTATCTTAGAAAATAATGATGGGTCAACCGAATAGATCGAAATCAATTGTTCATTAATAACTTTAAAATGATTATCTGATTTTCGTTCTTCCAATTGCTCCCCTACACAAAAAACGACTTGCATATTCTCACTCAATAATTGCTTTACTTTTTCACTGATATCAGAAATACTTTCGCCATAAATTATTCTTCTTTCTGAGTGTCCAACTATTGAGCAATCAATAGAAATAGATCTAAGCATTGAGACAGAAATTTCTCCAGTAAATGCTCCTTTGCTTTTTGAAGAACAGTTTTGTGAGATCACCTTGATCTTTGAAGACCCTATCTTAAGCAGATCATGCAGATAAAGGTATGGCGGTGCAACCATCACTTCTACATTTTGTGGAAATTCATTTTCACTTGATCTCAATGAATTAAACAAATTCAAGGAATCGGTATAAGTACCGTTCATTTTCCAATTTCCGGCAACAATTTTCTTTCTCATATTCTTACATTCTTACACGTGGATCTAATACTCCATATAAAATATCCACAATGATATTCATAATAACAAAAATAGCGGCAATAAACAATACAGATCCCATTACAACCGGCAGATCATCTTTTATCAGTGAATCGAAAAGCTCAAGCCCTAATCCCTTCCATCCAAATACATATTCTACAAAAACGGCACCGGCTAACATCGAAGCAAACCATCCGGATACGGCGGTAATAATCGGGTTTAATGTATTTTTGATCGCATGTTTCCACACAATTTCTCTTTTATTTAAACCTTTGGCTTTTGCTGTTCTAATATAATC
>JAHECK010000165.1 GCA_024641785.1 Flavobacteriales bacterium
GTTTTTTTCTTCCTTTTTTATGAGGTAAAAAGCCTTCAAAAACAAAACGATCAGAAGGAAGTCCTGAAACTACAAGTGCCGGAACAAAGGCAGTAGCTCCTGGTAAACACTCAATTTCAACCCCTTTTTCAATGCAGGTTCGAACGAGTAAAAAACCCGGATCAGAAATGGAGGGAGTGCCGGCATCACTTATCATTGCGATATTCTCTCCGTTCAATATCCGCATAGCATATTGCTCAGCAGTTTTATGCTCATTATGCATATGATGCGATTGCAAGCGAGTATTGATCTCATAATGCCGCATTAATTTACTGGAGGTACGGGTATCTTCAGCGAGTACCAGATCGACTGATTTTAGCACTTCAATTGCCCGAATAGTAATGTCACCTAAATTTCCAATTGGAGTAGGAACTAAAATCAGTTTTGCCATAGAATAAAAGTATTTATTTTTTTAGTTCTATCATGGGCTATTTAGGCTTTATTATTCTATTCAATTATGAGATTGCTTATTTTTAGCTTTTCCTTATTTAAATGAAGCTATATGCCAGACCGTATTGAAGAGTTAAGAAATATTTATGGATCTCCATCGGAGAGCTCAAGTAATAAAGTAAAAAATATATTATCAGATGAGCTTATTCAGTTTATAAAAAATGCTCCTTTTGCCGTACTGGCTAGTGCCGATTCAGAAGGAAATTGCGATGCCTCTCCTCGTGGAGGACTCCCTGGCTTTGTGAAAGTAATAGATGAGAAAACCCTTTTTATACCGGATATTAAAGGAAATCGATTATTTCAGAGTTTTGGAAATTTTGTAAGTAATCCAAAAGCAGGATTGGTCTTTTTTATTCCCGGTAATAGCAAAATGGTTAGAGTGAACGGAAGGGTTTCTATCATTGAAAAAGGGAAAGTTATGGAAACCATCGATCATATTGAAGTAGCGTGGAAAGATGAAAACAGTGAGTTGATCCAGGGCTTTATATTAAATGTAGACGAGGCTTATTCTCATTGTCCAAGGGCATTAAATTTCTCTGATCTCTGGAATATTGAGGTGATTGAAAACAATCAAAAATGAAATAAAATTTTAATGGATGATTTTTTTTAATTAACCACAAAGCCCCCAAAGAATACGGAAAGTTCACAAAAAAAAGTAAAAGTTGTCTTATTCAATAATCAATCTGTGCCCTTTGAGCCTACTTTATATCTTCGTGGTTACTTTTTCTACATTCTACATTCTACATTCTGAAATTCTTACATCTTTCAATTTATCCTATCTTCACTTTCTGAAATTATTTTAGCCTCTTAAAATCCCTTTATGAAATTATTTTTTACGCTCTTCCTAACAAGCTTTTTAATATTCAATAATAGTCTTTCCATTGCGCAAGAAAAGCTTAAATCTCCAAGTGAATATTTAGGTTATACCCTAGGGACTCGATTTACAAATCATTATAAAGTATTGGAGTATTTCAATTATGTAAGTAGTTCGAAATCGAATATAAAAACAGAAGTCTATGGAGAAACCAATGAGCACCGACCTTTGGTTTTGACCTATATCACTTCTGCCGAAAATTTTGAGCATCTTGAAGAATTGCGTAAAGCGAATTTATATCTGGCAGGATTGGAAGGGAATCCTTCCGGTGATCGAAAAGTAGCCATCGTTTGGTTAAGTTATAATGTACATGGAAATGAATCGTCGAGTACCGAAGCCGCCATGGCAACCTTATATGAATTAGCGGATGAAGGGAATGAACGAACGCAGGAATGGTTAAAAAATACGATCGTGATCATCGATCCATGTGTGAATCCTGATGGGCGTGATCGCTATGTGAATTGGTATAATCAGTACGGGAATAAGAATTATAATCCGGATCCAAATTCTACCGAACATTTAGAACCATGGCCCGGAGGAAGAGAAAACCATTATCTCTTTGATTTAAACCGAGATTGGGCTTGGCAAACACAAGTGGAGACCCTAACAAGGATAAAAAAATACAATGAATGGATGCCTCATGTACATGTTGATTTTCATGAACAGTACATCAATAATCCCTATTATTTCGCTCCTGCTGCAGAACCCTATCATGAAGTGATCACCGATTGGCAGCGTGAATTTCAAACGACCATCGGGAAAAATAATGCTAAATATTTTGATGAAAATGGATGGTTGTATTTTACGAAAGAGTTTTTCGATCTTTTGTATCCTAGTTATGGAGATTCCTATCCGACCTACAATGGATCGATAGGTATGACCTATGAGCAAGCCGGACACTCAAGTGCAGGTTTAGGAGTTTTAACTCACGAGGAAGATACCTTAACGTTAGTAGATCGAATTAAGCATCATACGGTAACGAGTTTATCTACAATTGAGATCACTTCATTAAATGCAGATAAGGTGATAAGTGAGTTTGGGAACTACTTCAGTGAGTCGATTAAAAATCCAAAAGGGAAGTATAAAAGTTATATCGTAAAAGCGGAGAATGGAAGAGATAAAATAAGCAGTTTAATGGCCTTTCTGGACAAGCAAAAAATTACTTATGGAAAAGTTACTTCGAAAAAGGATGTGAAAGCATTCGATTATTTAAAGAATCAAGATGGAACTACAAGCCTAAGCGAAGAGGATCTTGTAATTAGTACTTACCAATCAAAATCGAATTTATTAAATGCTCTTTTTGAACCGGAAACCAAACTTGCCGATTCAGTAACTTATGATATTACGGCATGGGCACTTCCTTATAGCTGGGGATTAAAAGCCTTTGCCAGTTCACAGAAATTAGATGTAAACAAGCCTTTTGAATTTAAAGAACAGCTTAAAAAGGACTCTATTATTACAGCACCCTATGCTTATGTTTCTAAATGGAACTCGATGCAGGATGTGGCTAGTATTTCGGATCTATTACAAAAGAAAATTAAAGTTCGTTATGCCAGTGAAGCTTTTGAAATTGATGGAGAAAACTATCCTGCAGGATCGATGATCATTACCAATCGAGGAAATGAAAATTTGGGAGAAAAATTTAAACAAGGACTTGAAGAGAATGCAAAAAAATATGGGAGGGAATTTAAAGCTGTTAACTCTGGTTTTGTAAGTAAGGGGAAAGATTTTGGCTCACATTCGGTGTACTATATTAAGCCGCCGAAAGTAGCGCTTGTATCCGGCGATGTGGTTTCAGCGACTGCTTTTGGGGAGATCTGGTTCTATTTTGAACAAGAGATCAATTATCCGATCACTGTTTTAAACAGTGATTATTTCGATTATTACGATATCAATGACTATGATGTGATTATTTTACCGAATGGTTATTATGGTGAAATCCTTGGTGAGGATAAACTGAAAGAATTGCGACGTTGGGTAGCAAATGGGGGAAATTTGATTCTGATGGAAAATGCATTGAGAAGTTTCGTCGATAAAGAAGGATTTAATCTGAAAAAATTTGTGACAGATAAAGAAAAAGCAGCTAAAGAAAAGGCAGAAGAAGAAAAGGAAAAGGTTTATTTAAAGAACTATGATAATAGAGAAAGAACGGCGGTAAGCGAAGTGATCTATGGGAGCATTTTCAAAACGAGAATGGATCCTTCACATCCTTTAGGATTTGGTTATAGCAAAGAATATTTCACTTTAAAAAGGAGTGCAACCCATTATGCTTATTTAACTGATGGTTGGAATGTTTCAGTTATCGAAAAAAAGGATGCTTTGGTTTCAGGATTTGCAGGATATGAAGCGATAGATAAAATGAATCAATCTTTGGTATTTGGGGTTGAGGATATTGGAGAGGGCAAAATTATCTATATGGTTGATAATCCATTATTCCGAGATTTCTGGGAAAATGGAAAATTGCTCTTTGCGAATGCGGTGTTTTTGGTAGGGCAATAGGGAATGCGTAAATGCGGGAACGAGATCAGTTAAGGGTTTACAGTTATTGAATATCTTACCTGCAATGTCCCCCTGAGCCTGTCGAAGGGCGTTCAACTACCCTTCGACAGGCTCAGAGAGACATGAGAAATTAACTCTCGACATCCAACTTTAGCGCTTCATCTGCGTTTCTTTGTGGTTACTTTTTTATTTCCTAATTTCTTTTACTTCTAACTCCCATGCCCCCGTCTTCGGTCTACTGACGTGCTATCGCAGTCAGCACAAGTTCGGTCTGTCGTCTTTATTAACCTCAACTTCGATTCATACTCTCATTTAACTTTCCTTCAACAAATTCGCGTTCCAGATTCGAAAGTCTACCAACTCTTTCTTTAGCATTTGCATTCATAACACCCACTTCTTCGGCACGTTTTATCTCGAAAGCATATTCTTCAAGTTTTAAAAGATGATCGTAGGGTCCAATCGGTGAGATCAATTTTACAAATACAGGAGCCGATTCGAGCGCAATAAATAATAATAGAATAAACCAGCTCGCCATTCCAATGGCAAAGCTTTTTGATGAAAGTCTGCTTAGCGCTTCCAATCTAGCTGCCGGACCATCTAATTTTAATCGTTCGAGCCGGCTTGTTTCTCCACTCATTTCCAATTCGATAGCAGATAATTGTTTGTCTTTTTCAGCTAAAAGAGCATTATTTTTTAACGTCAATTCTTGTAGTTCCTTGTCAACTTTATCGGCATCTGCTTTTTTAATTAAATAGATCGGACCAGCATTTTTTTTCATACTTCCACCCGTTCCATCGGCTTCTTCCTGTGCTATTTTACTAAGCTTATCTCTATTTTCGGTTTTATCAGAAATCTCTTTTCTAAGAATAGCCATTTGACTTTTTAAAGCTTCTCTATCATTTGTAAATCGCGATTGAACCGCATTTTGCTGTTCACTTAAAAATTCCTGTTCCATTAAAGCTAATTCTCCATTGATCTCTTTTTCAAATATTTTTAATTCTAGTGGACGAGCGATCACTATGGAAATGATGATCGCTAGGATGATCCTAGGAAGAGCCATTTTAAATTCATTAATAAAGCGACCTTCTTTCCGCATACTCGATACGATATAGCGGTCGAGATTTAAGATCATTAATCCCCAAACGAGTCCGAACAAAAGTGCCAGTGGGGCTGAATCGAAAACCATATACATTCCATAAGCACCTGCTAGAAAAGCAAAAACACCGGTAAAAAATACGGTAGCACCAATTCCGAAATACTTCGATTTTTCGGATGAACATTTTTCCAGAACTTCGATGCTGGCACCTGAGCACCACCAAAAAAATAATTTTACTTTTTCCATAAGAGCAGATTTAGAAATGAAACAATGGTCCTTTTTTTAATAGGATGAAAAGAGAAATACTTTTATAAAATGAAATGCCTTGCAAGATCCTCATTCACAAATGTAAACGATTGCGATTGCTATAAATTGCCGTTCATGTAATAGCTTAAGATTTTTTAACAAGGATAAAAAAAGGACGGGAGACCGAAGACAGAAGACCGGTTGAAAGAAAGATAGAAGTCCAATAGTTAAATTCACATATCGAAGGGTCTGAAAAGGGAACTGGAACTTCGGAATCTGCGCTCTTCCAAGGTTAATAAAAAAATTT
>JAHECK010000057.1 GCA_024641785.1 Flavobacteriales bacterium
AGAAAAATTAAGGAATCAGATGATGAGACGATCTTTTTTTTGCGAACGGATAAAGAAGTCACAAAGTACATTCACCGGGAAGAAGGGCAAAAGACCAAGACGAAGGAAGATGCACTTAATTTTATCCGGAAAATTAGAAAGGAGATTGAAGATGATCGTTCTGTTTCCTGGGGGATCACTATAAAAGGTCGTCCTGATATCATTGGATCGATCTGCTTGTGGAATTTTTCAAAGGACTATAAAATAGGGGAAGTAGGTTACGATCTTCATCCTAAATTTCAAAAAAAGGGCTTTATGAACGAAGCCCTCAGTCGCATCATCGAATTTGGATTCACTGACTTAGATCTTGATCGAATAGATGCTTTTACAAATAGGGAAAATCAAAGTTCAATTAAGCTTTTAGAAAGAAATGGCTTACATTTTAATTCGGATAGAAAGGATGAAGAAGATCCTTCGAACAGTATTTTTGAAATAGAAAATCCGAAAAGAAGTAAAAATTATAGAGTAGGAAATAATGGATGAAATATTAAAGCAAAAGATCATTCAAGTTTGCAATGAAAAAATCGAAAAGAAAGGAGAAAATGTCGGTTTATCCATTTATGCTTTTTTGCCAATAAAAATTCAAATCCTACATTATTAATGAAAGTTGCCGAATGGTGGATCTTGACGCATAAGTTCGATCATTTTGAAAAAGCAAGTAAAATCCTAGCGATCATTATTAGAGATAAATGAAGCATTCAATATTTTCAAATAAGGACTTTAGTAAGCGTATTTGGTCGGGTGGGACAACAAGGGAATTATTTATTTCCCCATCAATTAGCTCATATGCCGATCGTAATTTTGATCTGAGGATAAGTACAGCAAGTGTGGAAGCGGAACGCTCTACTTTCACTTCTTTGCCGGGAATAAACCGTAAACTCATGATACTGGAAGGTGAAATCGAGATCAGCCACGCAGGACACTACACTAAAAAACTGAAGCCCTTTGATGTGGATGTATTTTTGGGAGATTGGAATACAAGCGCTATTGGAAAATGCATCGATTTTAATGTGATGACTCGAGGAAGATTGCAAAGTGAGCTTTCGAGCTTGGTTTTGACTAATAAAGAAAGTTCAAAATTAGCCATCGACGAAGAATGGAGCTCAATATGCTTATTCGTGTTTAAAGGGAGTGTTGAAATTGAAATAGAGCATAAAAAGATCCTTCTTGAAGAAAATAATCTATTGATTTTGAGCGGGATCACTCAGTATATTTTTCCGATAGTGTCAAACGAATTGAGCCGACTGATTTTAACAAAATTGAAATAGTTTAAAAAAGCATTTATTTTTTTATCTACTTTAACCACTGCAAAACATCAACAATGAAAGTAAAGACTTTTTTAACGCTGTCTATGATAGCCAGCCTGGCTTATGGCTTATGGTATTTTCTTGCACCTCAAGCCACTTCTGATTTCTACGGTTTTGGAAGTTTCACCACTCCTTTAAGTAACTCGATGCTCCAATTTATGGGTACGCTCTTTATCGCCGAAGGGGTGATGTGCGGAGTGGCTCGAAATGCAGAAAAATCTCTAGGCCGAAAAGCGGTTTTGAGTTTTGTAATGGTAGCTTCCTTACTCTGTTTCTACTTAGATGTAAAAATCTTAATGGACGAGCCCGGAATGATGGACTATTTCGATAGCCTTGTAAATGCATTGCTCGGATTTGGAGCACTTTATTATATTCTTCAGGAGCGAAAGAGCCTTGAAACCTGATTAATGTTTAATGGATTAAAAGAGATGTTAAATGATAAAATTCTTTCGAAATTTTAGACTCATGCTTATGACTGAAAATAATTCATCTGATCCGAAAGACAGCAATGTTTCACCTAAGCGACGGGTTATGAAATACCTTTTATACGCTATTGGTGAAATTGTACTTGTGGTGATCGGAATTTTGATCGCCCTACAGATCAATAATAATAATGACCTGCGAAAAGAACGAGTGAAAGAACTTCACTATCTCGAAAATATTAAGCAAGATCTTCTATTCAATAATCAAGAATTAGATAAATACATCAAAATACGAACGAAATGTATTGAATCAGCAAGTTCATTAATTGAACATTTCGAAGGGAAACAGATCGAGGATTATGCGGCCTTTAATAGCTTAGGAGTCGAAATTTACAGTTGGCAAAAGTTCCATCAAAATGATAATACCTTTCAGGAACTTGTTAATTCCGGGAATCTTTCTTTAATATCAAATGATTCTATAAAAAATATGCTTCAAAATTTAGAGGCACTTTATAAAGTAATGAAAAGTGAAGAAGATCATTTTAGATTTGATACAGAAACCCTTATTTATGAACCCTTGTATCGTTTAATGGACCTTCATAAATTGGTAAATAATCACGTATACCATGTAACTAATGGACAGTCGGGTGAAAACGTTGAATTAAGCGCTGAGTTTTTTAAAGACTATTTAAAGGAGATAAAATTAAAGAATGGCTTTGCGATGGCGGTATTAGAATTTGGGGTATTAAATAGTGAACTTGAAGAAATGAAACAGCTCTCGGAAAGGCTTATTGAGGTCATTGATAGGGAGATAGCAAGAAATTAAGCCTAAATAAAAGCAATTCATTATGAAAGATTTTCTCATAGACCTCTTCGAATACCATCATCTTTTAAATCAAAAATTAGCCGATCTTTTTTTGGAAAATGAGGATACAATAAATGAAAGGTGTATTTTTTTGTTTATTCACTCGCAAACTGCACAGCAGATATGGAATGAAAGAATTCTGGAAAATAAGTCAGAGCTAAAAGAAAATTACTCATTAGAAAAATTCAAAGAGATCGATAAGGTAAACTATTCGAATAGTATGAAAATACTGAAGGAATATGATTTAAATAAAAAAATCTCTTATAAGAATTCAAAAGGAGTTGAATTTACTAATTCAGTACAGGAAATTTTATTTCATGCTGCCAACCACTTTTCTCATCATCGGGGGCAGATCATCTCCGATCTTAGAGCAAGCGGAATAGAGCCGATCATTACAGATTATATTTATTACAAAAGATAAAGACGGCATTTTAACTTTGTATTTTATTGGAAAGGGAAGATGATAATCTATCGACCAAAGCGTATTTTTGGGTATGAAAGAATTTTGGAATGAGCGTTACGGTGCAAAGGAATTTGCTTACGGAAAAGAAGCAAATGTGTTTTTTGCCGAACAACTAGTAAAGATCAAAGCCGGAAAACTATTATTAGCTGCCGAAGGAGAAGGGAGAAATGCGGTTTTTGCCGCCGATCATGGTTGGGATGTTTTAGCTTTTGATAGTAGTAGCGAAGCCAAAAAAAAGGCAGAAAAACTGGCCTTGGATAAAGGAGTTAAGATCGAATATCAATTAGCAGAATTGAGTGAAATGAATCTTCCCGAAAACTACTTCGATGTGATCGGTTTGATTTACGCCCATTTCCCTGCAGAAATTAAATCTGATTATCACAAGCGTCTGGATCGATCTTTAAAAATTGGAGGCTACATTCTTTTTGAAGCTTTTAGTAAAAAACAATTGACCTTTAATAAGAGAAATGAAAAGCCGATGGGGCCTCTAAATTTGGAAATGTTATTTTCCATCGAAGAGATCAAAAATGATTTTCCCAATTACGAAATACTCATTCTTAAAGAGGAGGAAGTAAATTTAAGCGAAGGCTTATATCATAAAGGCATCGCTTCTGTCATCCGTTTTATAGGAAGGAAAAAGTAAAAAATGAATAAGAAAGTAAAATTTTTAATTCCTGCTTATGATATCAACATGGGGGGAATAATTCTTAAGCAAGCCTTACCTACAAATAATGTAGAAAAGGTCGATCCTTTTTTATTATTACATCATGGGAGCTTTAAATTTAGGAAAAATGGAAGTGCATTGCATCAGGGAATTGGTCCTCATCCTCATCGTGGATTTTCTCCGGTCACTTTTGTGATCGATGGTGAAGTGCATCATAGAGATAGTTGGGGAAATTCTCAGATCGCCAAAAAAGGCGAAGTACAATGGATCAATGCCGGGGCAGGGATAATTCATAGCGAGAGGCCTTCTCAAAAACTGGTCGATGAGAATGCAAAACAGGAAATAGTGCAGCTTTGGATCAATATACCTGCGCGTAAAAAAATGCTTCCACCCAAATATCAGTACCTCTCAGGAGACAAGATTCCTGTTTTTTTATCTGAAGATAAGAGCATTCAAAATAAATTGATCGCAGGAAGTTATGCAGGACTTAGAGGGAAGATCGCAACAGAAAGCGAACTTTTGATTATTTGGGGCAGCGCTCTTCTGGATGGTATACAGCAATTTACAATAGAAGAAGGCTTCAATTGTATGCTCTATTTGATAAGGGGAGAATTAAAGATCTCGGCTTATGGGGTGGTAGAAAAAGAAAGCTTGGTTGTATTTGAAGAAGGCGGAAATGAGATTGGGATTACATTGAAAGCAGAGACTCAGTTTTTGCTGCTTTGCGGGAAAGCGATCAATGAAAAGATCGTCCAGCAAGGACCTTATGTGATGAATTCTACTACAGAGATTATGGAGGCGATGCGCGATTATCAGATGGGGAAAATGGGAATTTTAATTGAAGAATAATAAACAGAATTTATGGAAATAGGGATCGATAGTTTTGCAGCAGTCCCCTTGGACAAAAACATGACGAATGCGCAAGCGATCGAAGAGCTTTTGGAAAGAATTGAAATGGCGGATAAAGTCGGACTGGATATATTCGGAATTGGGGAACATCACCGAAAAGATTTCCTGGATTCTGCCCCAACGATGATATTAGCAGCAGCGGCTGCACGGACCAAAAGAATTCGATTAACGAGTGCGGTTACGGTTTTAAGTGCTGCTGATCCGGTAAGGGTATTTCAAAACTTCGCCACTCTGGATCTCCTGTCTAAAGGCCGCGCAGAGATCGTTGCCGGAAGGGGTTCGTTTGTAGAAGCCTATCCATTATTTGGATTGAGTCTGAATGATTATGACGCCTTATTTGCGGAAAAATTAGAACTCTTATTGAAGATCAGAGATAATGAAGTGCTTAATTGGAAAGGGAGATTTCGACCCGAATTGAAAGAGCAAGCGATCTATCCACGACCGATGCAGGAAAAACTACCTATTTGGCTTGGCGTTGGAGGTACCCCTGCTTCTTTTGTTCGCGCCGGAGAATTAGGACTGCCTCTAATGGTAGCGGTGATAGGAGGAGAAACCCATCGTTTTGCTCCATTGGTCAATCTATATCGACAAGCGGGTGAAAAGGCAGGTTTTGCTCCTGAGCAGCTTAAAGTAGGATTGCATTCACTGGCATATGTAGCCAACAGTAAGGAAGAAGCGGTAAATGATTATTATCCGGGTTATGCCTCAGTATTTACTAAAGTGGGAAAAGAAAGGGGTTATCCGCCGGTGACAAGAGCAGCTTTTGATTCTCAAAATGGAACACTGGGAGCATTGATCGTTGCAGATCCTGAAGAAGTCGCTGAGAAAATACTTCGCCATAGTAAGGCTCTAGGTGGAATATCGCGTTTTACTTTTCAAATGGATTTTGGGATCGCACATGAAAAGTTGTTGAAAGCGATAGAATTGATTGGGACTAAGGTATCGCCATTGGTGAATAATTAGCGCTGATTTCAGGGAGAATCTACAATTACCATGATAAGCACTAGAACTAAATTGAAGCCTAAGTTACAGATCATTGCAAAATGTTTGATGAAAATAAAAATGAGATTTTTAAAAAAGACATTGTAATGCTTTGTTCAGAAACAGGTTATTATGGAAATTTGAAGTTTACAACATCAGTAGTACTTACTCCTTGTGATAATTACGCGATGTATTTGATGGGGCTTGATGAGTTGATGAAAGAATAAAGCTTGAACCATTAGATTTTGGCTAGCAAGGAACTACGGTATTTGAAAAAACCGCTCCTATTTAAGCCCAACTGCGTTAGATGAGAGGCAGGTATTCTATGCTCCCGATAACTATCGAAGATAAGCAGCTATTAAGATTCTTTTCATGAACGAGCATAAGTCCTCGACTAATGAGAGTAGCAGTATAATTTGATTTTCTATCCACACTTACTTTTTAAAACCAATTGTTTAATTAATTTATTTGACTTTTTTATTTCATTTTTTATAATCCGTTAATCAATTATAAATCAAAGCTTTACATGTTTATTTAGAAAAATTATTGTAGTTTTTGAAAATAATGTTCAACTTTTTCTTTGATATGTTAAACAGAATTGTTTATGTTTGCGGAGAATTAATTAAACAAAACTTAAAAATATATAAAAATGAAAAATTCCAAATTTACATTAGCTGCACTATTCTTAGCAGGCACACTCGTTTTTTCATCATGTTCAAAAGATGACGAAACTACTCCGGATTCAACTCCAGCAGGATTGAGTACGATTGCAGAAATTGCTGAAGACAACGGTAACTTCACAATTCTATTAGACGCATTAACAAGAACGGATTTAGCTGAAACAATGGCAGATCCAAATCAAACCTTAACAGTATTTGCACCTACCGATGCTGCATTTGTGGATTTGTTAGCAGAATTAGGCTTAGACAATTTGGACGAAGTTGAAAATGCTTTAGGAACTGAAGGATTAAAAAATGTATTACTTTATCATGTTTTAGGTGCTGTAGTAACAAGTGAAATGGTGAGTACGGGATATGTATCCTCTCTTGGAACAAATGCTTCTATGGATGCTTTGTCTTTATACACGAACACAACAGATGGAGTGGTTATTAACGACAGAGCAATAGTAACTTCTGCAGATATAATGGCTTCTAATGGTGTAATTCACGTTATCGATAAAGTAATTTTGCCACTTACCATTTATGAGTTATTAAGTCTTAATGATGATTATGCAACGCTTACTGCTGCTTTAAGCATAGCAGATGGTGATCTAGATGCATTATTGAGCGACCCTTCGGTTGGTCCTTTCACTTTATTAGCACCCAATGAAGCTGCATTTGCTGATCTTTTATCAGAATTAATGATATCCGATGTTGCTGCTTTAGTTGCTGCTTTAGGTACTGATGGTTTGGCTAGTGTTTTGACTTATCACGTAGTTTCTGGGAATATCAACAGTGATGAACTCCCTTCTGGTCTAGTGCAAACGGTAAATGGAGATGACTTTTCTTTAAATCTAACCAATGCAGTTATTGTAACAGATACACAAGACAGAACCTCTGATGTAATTTCTGTTGATATACAAGGAACAAATGGTGTGGTACACGGTATTAACACGGTGATATTGCCAAACCTATAAAGATTTTTTTTTCACTAGGTTTTAATTTTTTAAAAAGCCCGTTCTGTATAGAGCGGGCTTTTTTTAATAAAACTTTTACCGTTTAATAAAAGGGACAATAACACTTAATCAATACTCGATTAATATTAAATAGGTCTATGTCGAATAAAAGTAATTGAGTTAACTTTATTCTGCTATTAGCATTAATTGATATGAAATAGAATGAGTATAGAAAAAGCATATAATTCTTGGGCTGAGCAATACGATACGAATGAAAACAAAACTCGAGATTTAGACATAAAAGCAACTGTTAAGACTTTATCGAAATACAATTTTAAGTTTGTATTGGAATTAGGGTGTGGAACGGGAAAGAATACCGGTTGGTTATTGAACAAAGCTGAGCAAGTGATCGGTCTTGATTTCTCTGAGGAAATGTTAAACATTGCCAAAGAGAAAATAACTGATAGTAGAGCTGAATTTAAAAGAGCTGATCTTAACAAAGAGTGGGAAATCGAAAATCAATTCGCAGACCTAGTAACTTCAAGCCTTACTCTTGAACACATTGATGATTTGAACCATATTTTTAATCAGGCAAATCAGAAGCTTATGGAAAACGGGATTTTCTTCATAAGCGAATTGCATCCTTTTAAACAATATTTAGGAAGTAAAGCAAAATTCGAGACTGAAAGTGGAGTTGAAGAGTTGAAAGTGTATTTGCATCATATTTCTGACTATGTTGATAGTGCAGAAATTAATAACTTTAAACTAGTGGAAATAAATGAATGGTTTGACGCTAATTCTGAAAAAGAAATACCAAGACTCATTTCTTTTGTATTCAGAAAGAAAATCTAATGCCAACAAAACCTATCCTGCATTAAAACGCAGCTTATACAAATAGTTAGACAACATATAAAGAAAGGGAGAATACCAATGAAATAAACTTAAATAGGATAAAATGAGAGATATAACTTTATTTCTATCATGCTTATTTATAAGTTGTAGTAACTGCAATTCTAATTTCATTTACAAAACACCTGAAAATATAAATAATGGTTTTTCCCGAACTCGATTTGCTTATTGTTTTTCCAGGAGATAATTATGACACTAAAACTTCGCTTTTTAAACTTCTTCAAAAATTTATTTTACCTATGATTAAATAATATTCAGAACAACAAAGGAAAATGTTCTCAACTCAGGAATAGCGGAGGGATGGAAAATGTTCTTTAACAATCTGAATACTTTGTTAAAAGAATAAACAAGCTAAAACACTATTTTTACTAAATGCCTAATCAAGCGAAATTAAATTTTATATCTAATGGCCAAAGCTAAAAAATTCGGAACCTTTAGTGGCGTTTTTACTCCTTCTATATTAACCATCCTTGGTGTGATCATGTATCTGCGATTTCCTGCTATCATTGGGCAATCGGGGTTGATCAACACTATTGGCATCATAGTTATAGCCCATATTATATCTTTTACTACAGGTCTTAGTGTGGCCTCACTTTCAACTGACAAACCCGTGCAGAATGGAGGTACCTATTTTATGATATCCCGAAGTTTGGGATTACCTATCGGAGGAACTTTAGGTCTTGCTTTGTTTGTAGGATTATCCTTTAGTGTAAGTTTATATTTGATAGGTTTTGCAGAGAGTTTTTTACAATATTGGAATCTGGAAAATAATATTCAGACCATCCGTATCACCGGTTCCTTAGTATTGCTTGCGGTAACCACTATTACTTTTATTAGTACTTCATTGGCAATTAAATCGCAGTACTTTATAATGGCTGCTATCGTGCTTTCATTGATTTCTATATTCTTTGGATTTGGACATCATGATTTTGTTCCTTCTGAGATCAACTATGCACCACTTGCCACTGCAGCGCCATTTATGGTTTTATTTGGGATATTCTTTCCGGCCGTAACCGGATTTGAGGCAGGGGTTTCTATGTCGGGAGATCTGAAGGATCCTAAAAAATCTTTGCCTTATGGGGCCATGCTCGCAGTGGGTGTTGGATTTTTAGTATATATAGGTCTTGCTTTGTTTTATGCCTTAACGGTAGATGCAAATGCTTTGGCAAATGATCCGGAGATCTTATTTAAAATATCATTATCGCCAACCTTGGTCATCGCCGGGATATGGGGAGCAACATTATCATCGGCTTTAGGTAGTATATTAGGTGCACCTAGAATTTTGCAAGCGATTGCACAGGATAAAATTGTGTCTAAGTTTTTTGCCAAAGGAACTGGTAAGACTAATGAGCCTAGAAACGCTTTACTGCTTTCTTTTGTGATTGCAGAAGCAGGTATATTGATTGGAGATCTTGACGTAATAGCTCGGATCGTTTCTATGTTTTTTATAACTACCTACGCATTTTTAAATATGGCTGCAGCCATAGAGAGCTGGTCTAGTTCGGATTACAGACCGGCATTCAAAATACCTAAATTTGTCTCTATACTGGGAGCGCTATCCGCATTTATCGTGATGATCTTGCTGGACTTCGTAGCGCTTGCAGGAGCAGTAATTGTGTTGGGCTTGCTATATCTGTATTTGCGCAGGAAGTCACTCATCCTCGAAAGTGGCGATGCCTGGAGCAGCTTTTGGACAAATCTGGCAAAAAAATCACTTTTAAATCTAACACTGGAAAAGGGAAATAAAAGGAATTGGAGGCCAAATGTTCTGCTTTTTAACGAAAGTGATAAAACACGTCCACATCTTATTGAAATGGGACTTTCACTTACAGGACAGCTTGGAGCATTAACCGATTACAATTTGATTACATCTCCAAAGAGCGAATCTGAAACGAATATTATTTCTGCGCCGATCCTCCAGGAGAAAAAACAAAATTATTTCACACGCGAATTTCATAGTGATTCATTCGCCAATGGAATTAAAACCGTTTCCAGCGTTTATGGATTTAGCGGTTTTGAACCAAATACTGTGCTGATGGCCTGGAGTAGAGAGGTTCAAAATGCGAATTTCTTAGCTGACATCCTCAATGACCTAAAATCTAAAAATCTTAATGTTGTTTTTCTTGATTATGATAAGAAGAATGGCTTTGGCAAAAAGCAAAAAATAGATATCTGGTGGGATGGGCAGGGTCGGTTTTTAAGTTTTGCTCTAAATATATTGAGGTTCCTTTCATCGGATCCATCATGGAGGGATGTTCAGGTTCGTATACTGATCATCAATGGTCAGACAGCCATGCATGATAGTATTATCCGTAATACTAAAGCCATCATTAGCGACAAACGTATCAAAGCTGAAGTGACGGTGGTGAATGATGATTTTGGATCACGTACGCGAGAAGAGATCATCAATTCCGAATCTATGGGTAGCGATCTTTTGATGATAGGAATTTCACAAAACAAACGCTCTTACACAACCGAATACATAAGTTATATAAATCGTTTAGCCAATCTTCCATCAAGTTTATTGTTATTAAGCCCATCCAATGAGTTTGAGGAAATTTCTCTTTTCGAAAATATACTTTCGCATACAAAACAGGAAATTGTTGAGGTAGAAATGGTGGAGCTAACGCCCTTGCCCATTTTGGAAAATAAGATCGTTGCGAATAGAATCGAAGCTCTGGATGCGGATTGCATGAACATCGGTAATGCATTCATCGATAAGTCTATAAATAAAGTTATCCGATCCTTTCAATCTTTGCATTTGGAATTGAAGGATTTTGTTTCACAGAACAGAGACTATCTAGTCAAAAAATTAGGAGAAAATGGAGCTCATCATTCCTCCGAGACCATTTCTCAAAATCATCAGTTTTTTCTTCAGAAGATCGTATCTCAAATAAAATACCGACATGATGGACTGCTTCAAGAACTAAAAAACGATTTAAAACAAAGCATATCAGAATTATTATCCCACACTGATAACTATATAGATCAGGCTCCGGATTCTGTAACAATTTCTTACCTGAATAAAGCAAATAAAGAGCGGGAAGTTAATTTCACTTACAAGAAATTTATCACTTATTATTTTAATGCCCTAGTAAAACCGGCCTTAAAACAACAACTCGATCTGCTCGAAGAGAGCATTGCTGATCAAATGGTCCGACTAAGAGAACTACTATTTGGAATAAACGATAGTTATGAGAAACTGGAGATGGCAAAGGCTGATAATTACACCTTAGCTTTAAAAGAATTCGATGAACAAATAAAAGTATTTAGCGAACTGGAAAGGGATTTGGCCCGAATAAAAGAATTTTCAAAAGCATCACTATTACAAGCTTTCAGAGATCTATCCATAAGAATGGCATCAGATATGGCTGATGTTTTAAATATCAGAGAAGCTAAGAAAAAGATCAAAGTTAAAATTGAAAACCACGATGAGTATTTAAACTTCTTTGCAGAATATTTTGGAGATGGTATATTGCTTTTGAACAACACCATGCATCTTGATGCTTATTTATTAGCTACAAAAAATGAAGCCAAGAATATCGTCAAAACGGGAAATAAACAGATCAGTAATACCATAGAAGAAAAATTGCTGAATCCGCTGGATGAACTCATAAAAATTACTGATCAGGTTATTAAAGATCCTGAAATTGAGATCAAGACGATACAGTTGCCGGATAAGATCGAGGTGCAGAATATTATTTCAGATAGCTGGAAAAGAATAATGGAGCTCTTGGATCATTTTTCTGAGGATCTGGAAATTCCGCAGGATATTTTTATGGCAGACGGTAATTTGCGTTTCAGTGATTACAATGCCATTCGGGTAAATCTTAAAAAATCATCCAATTATTATCTCGATACCTTATTCTATGAACCCTATTACAGAGAATTACAGCAATTAGAGAAAAATATTAAATCTTCTATAACCGATACGAAGGAGGCTTATAGTTTATTGGTTTTTCAATTAAACAATCAAAAAAATCAAAACTTAATTGATGAGATGAATCTCGTTTCAGACCAGGAGCTCTATGCAAAATTGCACCGTCAATTATCTTCTATAAGAGAGAAAGTAAAAGTAGCACTTCAACGTATGGATCATTTTTCAATCATCCATTTACAAGATGCCTTTTCTAAACTCTTTTATCATTCGATATCTGACTCGGAAAGTAAGATCAGCTCCGGTCAACGGCAACATACCGGAAGAAAGATCTCTATAAGAATTACAAATGCTATTAATAGCAGCAAGGAGTCTTTCTACAATCTGATCGTTTATTTGATCAATTCAAGTAGCTCAGGTGTATTGAGGAAGTATCTTAATACAAAAGAAAAAAGCTATACTCAAAGTAGTCAGGTACTGGAGCTGATAGAAAAGGCATTACCTAATCAAAAAGCCTACGATAAAGTTCCTGCATTTTACCGTAAGCTCATGAATAGTGATGCTAATATTAATGAAGAATTTTGGGTAGCCAGAGATATAGAAATTGGTTTGATCAATGACGGTCTGCAAAGACATAAAAGAGGTTTCGGTGGTGCTATACTTATCAAAGGAGTTCATGGTGCCGGGAAAACTGCAATAACAAGATATGCGGTAGACCATTATATCGATAAGAAAAATACCATTTGGATCGATCCTCCGATTGCGGGCGCTACTGATGTTGAAGTATTCACACGAAGGATTCAGGATCAAGTTAATATTCAAGAGGATCTCTTAAATATATTCAATAACATGACCTATGAAACCACCGTTGTGTTCAATGATATGGAGTTGTGGTGGGAAAGACGCTCCGGTGGGGATGAGGTACTGAATAAGATCATAGAACTGATACAGATCTATGGCAGTAAAGTGCTATTTATACTGAATTGCAATTCCCATTCCTTCAATATCATAAAAAAACTCCTTCCTTTTGAGGATAATTGCCTTTCAATTATTGATTGTGAGCCATTCAATGCCAAAGAATTACAGCAGCTTATACTCGGTCGTCATTACTCCAGTGGTATTACGTTTAATTATAAGGATTCAAATGAAGAATCGGTTTCTCAATTGTCCTTGTCCTTATTATTTAACAGTTATTTTAATGCAACAAAAGGGATCCCCGGAGTTGCGCTGAATACATGGAAATCGAATATCATGGACAGCGAGGAAGACACTATTATTATCAAAAAGCCTCAGAATCCTGATTATAAGATCCTAATGGATCTGCAGCCTGACTGGTTAACAATTCTTGCCCTATTTATCCAACACAAAAACCTGGATATCGAAAAATTGCTACGAATAAGTGCTTATCCTATGGAGGAAGTAAGGATCATATTATTGAACCTGAAAAATGCCGGATTGATCGTCTATAAAAATGAAAAGGTGATGACACTTGGGAGAGTATCAGAGCCTTTCATCGTAGATACTTGTTTAACTAAAGGAATAATTTAAAGCTATGATAGTCAAGATAATCACCTTAGGAAGTTTTTTATTTGTTGGATTGAAGTTATTCAATCTATTTATAAAAAGGACATCCTTTCCTAATAGGATCAAACGTCATTTAGATTATTCCTTAGCTTTCGCGGAATTGGTCATTGGCTTAGCATTTATTAGCTGGGTGGTGATGTTAGTCTACAATGCAAGGAATTATTTCATGCTAATTTTCCTTGGTATTTCATTTATCCTTTTTATAGTACCTGGCTTTATTTTAATCAGAGATCTTCTTTTTGGGATCTTTTTAAAAGCTCAAAATAAAATACCATTAGGTGCGGTCATAGAAATTGATGACAATAAAGGGAAAATAACAAAAACAGGAAATTTTTCCCTGAACCTTCAGGATGCTCATGGAAGTATTAAAACCTACAGCTATTATAAATTGAATTCAAAGGTTATTTCTTCATTAGGAGACCATCGGGAATTGGAAAAACTAGAGTTGGTTTTTAGTTTAGGACATACTTCCAATATCAATGAACTTATAAGTAAACTCGAAAAGCAATTACTCAATACGCCTTGGGTGGCAGTTTCTCAACCTATTATAATTGAACAATTAAAAAGAAAGGATGACCTTCTGAGCTTAAAAGTGGGTCTGTTTGCCTTAAGTAAAAAATACGAAGAGAATATAAAAGCAATGGTTGAGAAGAACTTCTAGCTCAAACGGCGATTAAAGTTCTTCCATCGATACACAATATCAATCTCACATTTCGGATACCATCTGAGGGATTAAAAAAAGAATCAAAAAGGAAAGGCTTATTTTAAGCCTTTTTTTATACTTCAGATTAGTATTATAGATATTTTTATTCAATCGACTCTTTTTTTAGAAGTAAAGTTATTTCAAAAAACCAACTCAATTAACTGTATATTAGGCTATTCTAACGAAACACCAAGATGCAGGGATCCGAACAATTACTTACACTTACTCAAGTTGCTATAGCCGTTGCAGGTTTTGCGGGGATAATAGGAACTTTCCAGTTTAAAGAAGGAGAAAAGATCAGGAGGGGAGATGCGGTGGGATTGGCTATGATCGTGAATACAGGGTTGATGGCTGCATTTTATTCCACCTTACCCTTTTTATTATCGAATTTTGGAATTAATGATAAAATTGTATGGGCGATCAGTGGTGGTTCCGGAACTATTATTTATTTCATTTTTATCTTTTATGCAGCTAAGCGACTTAAAAAATTTAAGACCTATAAAGCGATCAATAAAGTATTGGTTTTTTTACTATTTTTTGTAGCCGTTATTATCATTATCATAAATATTATGAATTCTTTCAACATTGTATTTAAAAGGGAATTCGGACCATTTTATATTTCTTTGGTCTATGCACTTGGATCTGTTTGTTTTATGTTTTCGCGCTTGTTGCTTCGCCCGATCTGGAGAAGTATACGAAATCAGGAGGCTGAAAATTTAAAGGATAGTGACCAGTAAGATCATTTACTTAGCAAGCAAACATGATTTCGATATTTATATATGGGCTTATCGTTTTTTTCTTAAGTAGGTAAGCTATAACGCAAATTTAGAATACGACATAGTAAAAAGGGTTCTATTAGAAAAGAATTAGAAAAATAGCGAAGGCATCACTGCTCCTGCACGAACAGCTTTTAAGCAAAGCTTAATCCGGCAATTCAAAACACATTAGGAATTTCCCGTCGGAGGTGTACATGCGATTTGATTCCAGATCTACGGCGATGGCATTGAGAAATTGGCCTCCATATTTATAATGGGGAGATTTATATTTATATAGCAATTCACCATTAATTGCATTTACGATATAAAGACTATTATTTCCAAAATAGATTCGATCATCATAGATTCGAAGTTCAGTACAGCAAAAGGATAAACCTTCATTTACCCAGACCTGGTTTCCCGTATTTTTATTGATGGCGATCAGATCGCCATTATCTAAATTGGTGATGATTAAATTATTATATATAAGGTAATTACTTCCTTGAAAATCCCAATAAAAATTATGATTCCAAATGATCTCTCCGCTCGGGATATCAATGCATAGAAAATCCCATTTACCTCCAAAGTAGACGCGATCGCCTTCCACAATAGGAGGCTGAACATTCGAACTTCCAGAGGATGTAGCCTCCGGAATCATCCACAAAATACTGTCCTGTGTTAAATTATAACAATATAGATCTACTCTTTCTGCAAAAGGCATTATAACTAATTGTCGATTTTGATAAATTATAAGGCTATCTCCGTTGCTGTTAATATACACTCCGGGTGTTTCTAAATAGACTTCAAATTCATCTATTTTAGAAACACTAACTACATCCTGCCAATTTCCATTTGCAACATCAGCCATTATAATTTTAGAACTATCACCATGAGGAGCTGTAGCATAAGTGATGCTATGAAATATAGAATTTTCGAAGATGCTTGTCCTCGGATTCCCATCTTCTATATTGGTCGCCCATATTGTTGAACCCGTAGTAATATCGATCGCATAATTATCCTGACTCGAGGATGCTAAAAGGGAATTATTTACAATATGCTGCTTGTCTTTTCCAGAAACGCGCTGTGGAGCGGGTCTAACGTAGTCATTCCAAGTCCAAAGTAAGCTCCCATCATTTTTATTAACCGCAAAAATCGTTTCGCTTAAGGAAGTGTCAATGGATTGAAAACTGCTAAGTAAAACATCATCTTTTAATAAAGGCGACATACTGAGAACATCTGAAGTAGTGTCTTCCAATACACGTTCCCATAGTATTTTTAGATCATTTGTTTGAGGGACAGGAAGAGCGTGTTCTTGCTTTTTATTACAGGAAAAAAGCAACAATAAAAAACTAAATATATAGCTGAATAACATCTTTTTCATAAATAAGTATTAATCAGCCGCAATTTCTCGCGGCTGATAATTTCTATCTTTCTTCGGTAACGAAAAACAAGCCTTGATTTCCCTCTATCAAAGAATTTAATTGAGTTCCTGTATTACTATCATTTCGCATCTGCATGTGATTTGATCCGATCATAGCGTTTCCTTCACCATTATTAGCTCCAGGATAGTTTTGCGCTGATTCTACCAGCACCACACCATCATTAGGCTTTATGTTCTTTTCATAAACCACTGCATAATCACAATGGATCACATTTGTATTTGGAGGTGGATTGTCCTCAAAATAATCGCAATTACCTCCGCAATCAATTGTATGAAGTGCCTCATAAGGAGTTGGATCGCTTCCATATTTTTCTAAACAATCACAGTGACAACTACTTACAACATATTCTACCGCACCGATCAAAGATAAATAACTTTCTTCAACATTTGCCCACCAGCGATATCCCGTATAGTAAGCATCCCTATTTTCCTCCGTTTCACTTAGTGAATAAGGAAACCATTGAACGTCTCCATTTATAAGCGAACCGTATTCATTGTATTCGTAATTCAAGTTTTCAGGGTTACAAACAAATGAAGCCCAGCCGGGAATCCATGCTTCGGCACCTACAATCTCAGTACAATTAACTGAAGTCAAATCATATAAATTACTATAAGCTAAGTACTTTAAATAGTAGGAATTGAAATTGCTATTTGCGATCTCCATGTACTCTTCATCATAGCCGGCAGAAAAACTACCCCCGGCATTTACATCATTTGTTAAAGAGTAAACCGTTCGCCAAACAACCGGTGCCTCTTCAATTCCATAAAAGGCCACTTTTGCAATTGGAATTGTTGGATCCTCATCAAATTCATTCAATTCTGTAATCACACTTGCTCCCACTTGATAATCTTCGGTAATGGGCTCTAAGTAATCTTGCATCACAATTGGCAATACGGTGTGAGACATAAAACCACAAAGACTATTAATTGCATTTTCCATAATTTGATCTGGGGCAAAACCAAGTATCCAACTTCCATTCCAGGCCTCAGTTGCCGGTCCGATCGTTAAATCAATACAACTTTGATTCGCATAGGCGATAATATCATCCACATTGTTAATGATCTGAGCTCCTTGATGCGGAGAGCCAAAAGTGACAATCCCACCAAAACTTCTTTCATCGACCACATCTAGATCTGCATAGCGTTTATAAGCGGCCCGACTTACTATACCTCCCTGACTATGAGCAATGATGAAATTCGTATGTGCAGGATCCTCGATGCCATTTAGCTGGCCATAAATTTCAGCCTGACCATCTATCGTGGTTTGAAGAACTTGTCCGGCATTTGTTAAACTATAAGTACTATAATCAATACCATTTAGTAAAGAGGTTACTTTATAGGTATTAGCAGTTGGCGCTGCAGCGGCATCCCAGGAGTAGGCCGTTCCTCCCAATCCGTGAACCCAAAAGATGAGTCGATCACCTTCGAAAACCGATTGTTCTGATAGGCCCGGATCATTGATGATTTCAGGTGGAGGTTGAACGACAACAGGTACAGGTTTTTTTTCAACTTTTACATTTACATCTTGAGCAAAAACAGGATGTAAAGTGATAATGAGTATTAGTGTGAGTATATATTTATATTTTTTCATGATTTCTCGTTTTACATTTTTACAAATTTCTCGCTTAGGGTTTTTCCCGATGATTGAATTCTCATAATATATACGCCCGGAGCAAGGTCAGTAATATCCATTTGGGTCTTACCTGAATGGTCTGTATAAATTGTTTTAATTGCTCTTCCTCCAATACTATAGATTGTTATATTAGTCGAGTTCAATTTCGAAAAGGGTTCATATTCTATTTTAGCACTGCTTTGATTCGAATTTAAAACAACCTTTAAACTTTGATTTGCGCTCGCCTTAGGAAATTTCGAGTAGGTATTTTCGATTCGGTAATTACTGAAATACCTCAAAAAAACATGTTCTGCTCTTACATCATTACTTAATATTTCGATCGTGCTTTCTCTGATTCGCTCACATACGATCTCACCACCGGGTAATTGCATAAATACTCTATTCAAACGATGCATGATTTCACCATTTTCATTTAAATCATTTATCTCAATTGATAGCAGATCCTCATTAAAAATGATCTGCTGATAGTTGAATGAAACCTGAATGAAATTGTTCCCTAATTCTTCTACTCTCATTCCCCTTTTCTTCATATTATTGATGTCTTCTCGACTCGGGAATGCAATGACAGGAAGCAGATCACTTCCAATATTTTTAGCTAATTCTAAATATTTTGGCGCATGATCTATTTGATTGATTCTAGCACCCTTATTTGAATATAAAGACACACCTTCCTTATCTATAACGACAATTTCAGGTTCATTCATCCAATCTTCATAAGTTCCTTCGCTGGAGATATGTCGGATGATGGTCGTTCGCTCATCATTTTCATTGATGAATTTCTCGTATTCTTTTTCATATTTCAGCTCTTTTAATTTGACTTTGTCCATTATTGATACACGATCCAGATCATTTTGGTCGATCAAATAATAGTCGGTTTCAAATTCTGTATAAGTGAGTTTTCGTTCATAATCCTGAGGTTCGATTTGTTGACTAAATACGATTGTACTCAGCAGCATCAAACAGAGGGTTAAAAAGTTATGATATGCTTTCATTTATTTAAATTTTAGTTAAACATTAATTAATTAGTGATCGATACTGCTCCTCGACGTCAGGGAGGGAAGAGATGGAGTATTATTTTATTTGGACAAGTGATACACATTTTTGCATTTTTGAGATCTTAAAAATAGATTCAAAAAGGCTTGTGAACACTGATAATTCAACTATCAGAAAAGACTTACAGTGTTAAATATCAGTCTCCTACAATAGAAGTAAGAGGATCTACCTAGGTAAAATATCGTAGATAACAGTAAAATAGGGGTATTAAAAAGGGAGATTATTTCAGTCTTAAAATCCTGTTAAAAGCTTTTTTACACCCAAAGCCCAAAAATTTTATTTTCTGTTTATCTTGTCTGCTCTACCCTTCGCGTTGTCGAGTGCAATAATTTACAGTAAATAGGCACTTTAATAAAAAGAGCTATCTTTGATACTATCAAATGAAGCTATTATGCAAGTCACTTTTATTGTAGAGCCCAAGGTATTATCCGGTGCCATCGCCATCGCAGAGAAACTCGGAGAGATCAATGCCGCCCATTTATACCACCCTTCTAAACGCCTGCAAAAACGAAAACACCTCAATGCCGTCCTCGCTACCCTCGCCATAGAAGGGAATTATATCTCCATCGACCAACTCATCGCCCTCTCAAATAAATACATTATTCGGGCGTCTGAACACGATTCCAAAGAAGCGATCAATGCACTTTATGCCTATTCCATCGCATCCGATTTTAATTATTCATCGCTTCGGGATCTTAAAAAATTGCAAAAGACTTTTTCAAAAGGCCTTGATCAGTCAAACAGCTATCGTTCCATAAAGAATGATCTGATCAAAGATGAAATGGATGCGCTTTTTACTTACCTCAATAAACACAACGACCATCTCCTGATTAAAAGCTGTCTTTTTCACCTGCAACTTTTAAAAATATCTCCCTACGAAAAAGCTAATATTCGCCTGGCCCTTTTCTGGCAAAAGCTGATCTTAAAAGCCTTTGCCCCGGTCTTCGACTTTATCACTTTCGAAACCCAGATCTATGAAAAACAAAGAGAATATCGCAAGCTTGTAAACACAGCTATTGAAACGAAGGATCCGGTCCCTTTTATTTTATTTCTTTTCAATTTACTCGATATGAGTCTGGAAGAATACCTTAGGAAACAAAAGACCACACTCAATAACGACGATCGAATGTCGATCTTTATCGATGCTTTCGATGGAGATAGTTTTACTCGTCAAGATTATTTAAGAAGATTTAAAAATATCTCATCAGTAACCGCAAGTAGAGATCTAAGGACTGCAGTAGAAAGTAACTTACTGATTAAAATAGGGGATAAAAGATTAAGTAAATATAAACTGGTCGCTATTTAAATTTTATCTTCTTTTTGGAATATTTGGAGCAATTAATCTAATCTACTATGGGATCAAATCCAATCAATCTGGCACTCCGTTTTGTTCTCGAATTAGCCTCCTTAATTATGGCAGGATATTGGGCAAAGGAGCAAAGTGATAGCTGGCAGCGATATATTTTAATGATCGGACTTCCGATGTTTTTAGCTACTTTATGGGGTGTTTTTGCGGTTCCGGATGATCCTAGTCGTTCCGGATCGGCCCCCATACCCATAAGCGGATGGCTCCGACTGCTATTGGAACTATCGATCTTTTCTTTTGCTATTTTTTGCCTGTATGATCTGGGCTATTCAAAACTGACATGGATTTTTGGACTGGTGGTCTTGGTCCACTATCTTATTTCTTACGATCGAATCGCTTGGTTGTTGAAACAGTAGTTTATTTTTTTAAAAATAATAAGGCATCAAAACAAGATCTTTTAAATACCTTACACGCTTATTTGTTTGTTAAGATTAACAAAATAGAATTAAGATGATCTTAGAAAAGAAAATACCCCTTAGTTATTGGTTTAATCTCATTAAATGGGATATGTTA
>JAHECK010000166.1 GCA_024641785.1 Flavobacteriales bacterium
TGGAATTGTCAGCGAGATCGACTGTACAATTGCATATAATAAGGCAAAAGAACAGAAACGCTCTTTTTTCGCTTATTACTTGCATAAAGCACTCCTTAGCATCAATGAAATAGAAGAGTTTCGCTATCGTATCGACGGAGACAAAGTGGTCTTGCATGATACCATTCATGCTTCTGCTACCATTGGCCGGGAAGACGAAACCTTTGCCTTTTCTTTTATTGAATATAGCCCCGACTTTTCGACTTTCATGGCTTCTTTATCAAAAGAAATTGAAGAGGTGAAGAACTCAAAAGGATTGCGATTAAATGAGGAGGCGATACGTAGCGATGTGATTCATTTCTCATCGATTCCATGGGTAAAATTCACCGGATTAACCCATTCAAGAAATTTTAAATTTCAGGATAGTGCTCCAAAAATATCAGTGGGTAAGATCGAAGCAAATAATGGAAAATTAATGATGTCGGTTTCAGTAAATGCTTACCATGGATTCGTTGATGGATTACATGTTGGTAAATTTTTCGATCTTTTTCAAAAGCACATGAATGAATAAACTGAATCCATAAAATGAAAGTTGCTATTATCGGAGGTGGGGCTGCAGGTTTTTTTTCGGCGATCGCTGTAAAAGAAAATCACCCTGAAGCGGAAGTTATCATCTTCGAGAAATCACATAAATTACTCTCGAAGGTTAAGGTTTCCGGTGGTGGAAGATGCAATGTAACAAATGCATGCGAATCGATCAGCGATTTATCCAAGGCCTATCCTCGAGGTGAGAAATTATTAAAAAGAGCCTTTCATCGTTTTAATAATAAGGATACTATGACCTGGTTTGAGTCGAGAGGAGTTCCTTTGGTGGTTCAGGAAGATAATTGTGTCTTTCCGAAATCACAGGATTCACAGAGCATTATCGACTGCTTCCTGAGTGAAGCAAAACGTTTAGGTATAAATATAAAAACAGGGATTGGAATAGTATCGCTTAGATCGATCGATTCTAAAGTTGAATTGGAATTTACCGAGAATATTCCTTCACGCAGCTTTAATAAAGTGATTATCGCAACAGGAGGGTCGCCTAAGCGAAGTGGATTAGCATGGCTAGAAAAACTTGATCATAAAATAGAAGAACCTATCCCCTCTCTTTTCACTTTTAATATGCCTGATGAAGCGATCCGAAAGCTCATGGGTATTGTTGTTGAAAATACGAAGGTGAGTATTCAAGGAACGAAGCTTCGCTCTGACGGTCCTTTGCTTATCACTCACTGGGGAATGAGCGGGCCGGCTATATTAAAACTTTCGGCTTTTGGAGCTCGAATTCTAAGCAAACTAAACTATGAATTCAGTATTCAGGTCAATTGGGTAAATGAACAGAATCAGATGATCATTTTCGATGAATTAAGTCGCATTGCTCTGGAGCATGAAAATAAAATTCTCAGCAATTATCGCCCCTATGACCTCCCCGACCGCCTTTGGCAATATCTTTTAGAAAAAAGTGAACTGACTCCAAATAAAAAATGGTCGGAGCTGGGAAATAAAGGACTGAATAAGCTCGTAAGATTTTTAAGTAATGATAACTATAGGGTTAAGGGTAAGACCACTTTCAAAGAAGAATTTGTGACCTGTGGAGGAGTAAGCTTAGAAAGTATCAATACGAATACGATGGAGAGCAAGGTCTTTAAAAATCTCTATTTTGCTGGTGAAGTGATGGATATTGATGGCATTACAGGAGGTTATAATTTTCAGGCCGCTTGGACGACAGGCTATATTGCGGGGGAATTGAAGTGAGAAGGAGGTCAGTTTGCCAATTCTCCTGCCAGCAGTGGGAAATTAAAAAGTATTGCCTCCCCTTACTTCTAAGCAACTAGTTGACAAGTTTCTTTATTTTAAATAAGAATCGATCTCATTTATAAGCTTTTGGGTATCTAGAGTTAAAGAATCCACTCGGCTAATAATTATATTTGAAATTAATTTTCTTTTCGAAAGCTGTTGAGAAAGTAAAAATCGTTCTTCTCCGTTCCATCCTTTTTCCTTAGTGATCTTATTTTTTTTATCTAAACTTAGTCCCAGATCATTATTTGCTACAAAATGTCCAAATTGACCATCAACGATCTCGTAGTTATTGTTATTAATAACCATCATCGTGTATTCTAATATTTGATTATAGCGGATCAACTCATTCAAGATCTCTGACTTTCTAATATGAATCGAATTTCCGGTGCTTCCCATATTTTCAAAAGTCACATTATTAGCAACGAAAGTATGACGTCCGGTTATAAAGTTCAAAAGTTCAACCAATTTGCTGACTTCTATTTTATTGTCCAGAAAACTTAAAGCACTATCTGTTTTACTAATGATCCCTCTTTCATAATCACTTTGAACCTGGTTTATTTCGATCTGCAAAAGCATATCCTTTTGGAGATTTTTCAAATATGCCTTTTCTAATGCCCTATTTTGCAAGTCGTTCTTCCAGGTATTGATCTGCAAAGCGATCACAATTCCAATTACTACCAGCACGATCTCACCTACGGCATAGCGTAAATATTTAGCAACTTTATTTTCGGCAGCCAATTGCTTTCTCATTTTTCTGAAGATGGGAATCATAACAGGCTAAATATAATTAAAAAGACGGAAGACGAAAGTTGAATGAAATGATGATTTATTTTTAAAAGCGCTTAAAGTTTTTTCTATTTTTAGACTTTAACAATTTCTATGGAAAACCTACTTGGATTTTTTACTCCGGCTATTCTCTATCTCTTTATCTTTATTTTAAATGCTTTAATGCCAGGTCGCTGGGTTACAGGCTATGTTACAAAAGAAGGAAGTGATGAAAAACTACGCTATCGACTCAATGGTCTGCTGGTTCTTTTTACAGTAATACTCGCATGGTTTTTAGCCTGTTATTATGGAATCATGGAATGGGATTATCTCTATCAGATCCGATGGTATGCTCTCGCCGGAGCGATCACTTTCGGAATTATTTTTTCCTTTGCTATTGTACTTCCCTATCCGCCAGTTAAGAAAAATTTCTTAGCTGATTTCTTTTTAGGTAGATCCGAAAATCCTCAATTATGGGGTGGGAGAATCGATGCCAAAATGTATTTGTATCTGATAGGAGCTATCCTTTTAGAATTAAATGTTTTAAGTTTTGCGGCCCATCACTATCTTCTTTTTGGAATGGAAGCATCGCCGGGAATCTATTTAGCAACTGGTCTTATCTCTTATTTTGTAGTTGATTATCTCACCTTCGAAGAAGTGCATCTTTATACCTATGATTTCTTTGCAGAAAGAGTGGGATTTAAACTGGGCTGGGGATGTATTGCCTTCTACCCTTTCTTCTATTCGGTTCCGATCTGGTCTACTGCCGAACTACCAGCCTCTGATACCCCCGGTTATTTACTCCTTATCTATGCCATCTTATTTTTACTAAGCTGGAGTTTAGCTCGCGGCGCCAATATGCAGAAATACTTTTTCAAAAAAGATCCAACGAAATCCTTTTTAGGTATAAAACCTGAAACGATCAGTGATGGAAATAAGACATTATTAGTCAACGGTTTTTGGGGACTGAGTCGGCATATCAATTATTTAGGTGAGATCGGAATGGCTACTGCGATCGTGTTGGCAGCCGGTCATCCAACACTATTTTGGCCCTGGCTTTACCCACTCTACTATGTAGCATTACTTTTCCCTCGTCAACACGATGATGATAAGCGCTGTGCATTAAAATATGGTCCACTTTGGGATGAATATTTGAAAAAAGTGCCTTATCGGATCATTCCGAAGGTCTATTGAAAAGTGGGAAGTTGGAAGAGGGAAGAAAATGGAATGATTAATTATGTAGCAAGTTTAGTTATATGCCTTAGACCCCGCTGGGGTCAATTGTTAAATTGACCTTTTATGGTCAACCTGTATCAGGGACATTCACATTTCCAACTTCCAGCTTCCAACTTCCAACTTCCAGCTTTATATCCTGTACATCTTCCTCGTAGTATCTCCCATGATCATAATCGCCATTTTTCGAGGCATTATTTTCTGCATAAAAAAACTAGCGATCCGATTTCCTCTTCCGCTGATGAAGGATGGTTTTTTCCCTAAAACTTTCAAACATTCGCTTACCACTTCTTCCGGGGCTTGAACTTTTGGTGCAAAGGGGCTGGCTTTTTCGGGTTTAGTATCGATAAAATTTGGGGTAGATGTAGCACCCGCACAACAAGCAATAACATCTACTCCTCTGCTCTTCCATTCATACCAGAGTCCTTCGGCCAATACTCTATTAAAGGCCTTGCTCGCTCCATAAGCCGATAAAAATCCACTTCCCTGGAAACCGGCGAGAGAAGCCATTAGGATCACAGCTCCCTTTCCCTTTTTTAACATAGGCTCTCCGAAAAGCTTCATCATATTCATAGGAGTGATCATATTGGTTTGTGCAAGTTGTTCTTGCTCTTCAATACTATTCTTTTCAAATGCACCGATAAAAGATAAAGCGGCATTATAAACAAGCAGATCGATATCCAGCTCTTTTACTTGTTCTTTAATTTTAATAGCGACATCTCTTTCCGACAGATCAGCATAGATGCAATCGACCTCCACAGGATAAGTATTTCGTAAAGAAGCGGCGAGTAAGTCTAATTTTTCCCTTCCTCTGGAGATAAGAACAAGGTCCATCCCTTCGGCGGCTAAATGATGTGAAAAGGCGGCTCCAATTCCTTCTGAAGCTCCGGCTACTAAGGCGCGCTGACCGTATTTTTGTTTTAAATTCATTTTATGTCTTTTTTGAAAAACAATAAATAAGCAAAGGCAGATGCAAATACACAATAGCTCAGGCAAGCCAATAGCATTGAAATACTGTGATCACTAAGCATAACGATTTTAATTAAAGTGAGTGCCCCGATAAAAAAATGAGTAAAATTAGCCAATGCCACCGGACGACCATAGATTCCTCCGATCGTATTCGCCTTATACATCCAGTTTAACATTGCAAAGGCAAAGTACATTCCTCCCATTAGCTGAAGTGCTAAAACACTCGAATCCTCCATTTGGAAATAAGAAGCTAATTCTTGTGGAATAAATAAAAGCGCTACACCTAGCAGACCTAAAAATAATGCCGTAGCGGCCATAAGATATTTTGTATTCATTTAATCGATTTGAAAGGGAAAGATAGGATAAAATCATTTTTTAATTGGGAAAGATGGAAAGATGTTCATATAAATGGCTCCTAATTTCACTTATTAACAATTTCTCTTTTAATCAATCTTGATTGTGCTTAAAAAGAATGGCTTTTTTGATTAACTTAGGAATCTATAAACCAACAAATCCCATTTATATGAAACAGTTTTTTACACTATTAACTTTATCCCTAATTTTAATTTCTTGTCAGCCTCCCGTAGATAATTCGGGTTATGAAGCTTTTGAAAGAAACAGCAAAAGCGTGATGGCCTATATCGATGGTTTCGAAAATGAAAGTATCGA
>JAHECK010000167.1:0-381 GCA_024641785.1 Flavobacteriales bacterium
TGCACCTGCATTTTCAAGTGTTTTTACAATACTTGCAACCGTAGATCCTTTTTGACCTGAGGCAACATAAATACAGTAAACCGGTTCACCTTTATCGAAAAATTCTTTTTGGTTGATAATCGTATCGATCGCAACAGTAGTTTTACCAGTTTGTCGGTCACCGATGATCAACTCACGTTGTCCACGTCCTACAGGGATCATGGCATCAATCGCTTTTATTCCAGTTTGAAGAGGCTCATCAACAGGTTGACGGTAAATTACCCCTGGTGCTTTTCTTTCTAAAGGCATCTCATATAATTCACCTTCTATAGGGCCTTTTCCATCGATCGGTTCACCAAGAGTATTTACAACTCGGCCAACCAAACCTTCACCTACATTTAT
>JAHECK010000167.1:391-5437 GCA_024641785.1 Flavobacteriales bacterium
ATAGAGGCGATAAGTCCAGTTCGTTTTACGATCTCACCTTCTCTTAATCCTTTGGAAGAACCCATCAAAACAATCCCTACATTGTCTTCTTCGAGGTTAAGAATGATCCCTTTAACACCGGTACTAAATTCTACAAGCTCTCCAAGTTGACCCTTGTTTAGACCGTAAACTCGGGAAATACCATCTCCAACTTCGAGGATGGTTCCAATCTCTTCAATTTGTGCTTCGGTTTTAACACCGGCTAATTGTTCTCGTAGAATGGCAGATACTTCTGCTGGTTTTAACTCAGCCATATTTTATTCTATTTAAATGTCAGATACATATATATTTCGAGAGAATTTTCTCTCTAATTCCTTTATTCTTGATGATACACTAGCATCAATTTGAAAATCATCAACATTGAGTTTAAATCCACCGATGATACTTTTATCTATTTTTTCGACAATCGTAACGGAATCAGATTTGATCAATTTGGTAATTTCTTTTAAAGCAGCAAGATTCTTTTCGTTAAGTGGAGTGGCAGTTGTGATATAAGCTGTTTTAATGTCCTTTTGAATATTATAAAGGGTAATGAAACTATAAACCACTTCATGTAAGAATACTTCTCTACTGTTTTTTATCAGCAATTCCATGAATTTCTCAGTGAGGACATCTATTTCGCTTCCAAAAATGGATTTCAAAATTTTTATTTTTTGATAGGCCTTAATCACCGGACTTTTCAGAACTACTTCAAGTTCTATCGATTCATCAATAACACGACCGATGAAATGCATATCAGAAAGTATTTTTTCTAATTTATTTTGCTCTGTTGCTAGATCCAACAAAGAATTCGCATACCGATTCGCTAATTTTTGATTCTTCATAAAATAATTATTGTCCCAGTTTTACTTCACTAAGTAATTTGGTTACCAATTCATTTTGCTTTGCTTCATCAGATAATCGCTCACGGATAATATTCTCGGCAATTTCCAAAGAAAGCTTACCTACTTCATTTTTTAATGTCACAAGTGCAGCCATCTTTTCATTTTCGATCGCTTCCTTTGCATTATTGATCATTTTATTCGCTTCTTCTGATGCTTTCAGTTTTGCTTCATTAATGATCTCATCTTTAGTAGTTCGAGCATCTTTTAATAAATGATCTCTTTCTGCTCTTGCATCTTGTAATAATTTCTCATTACTAGATTGTAATTCCTGCATCTCTTTCTTAACATTAGTAGCCATCTGTAAAGATCCTTCAATATGATCTTCACGGTCTTTTATCGCTTTAAGAATAGGTCCCCAGGCAAATTTCTTTAATAGGAAAAGAACCACTAAAAAAGCGATGCTCATCCAAATCATAGTACCGTAACTTACCGTTAACATAGAATCGTAGTATTAAGTTTTTTCAAATGAAAAATATAGCCCCGGCCAACCGCAAGGGCTATAAAATTTTTAGCCAAGTACAACTAGCAAACAAACGATCACAGCAAAAAGTGCAACACCCTCAACTAGGGCAGCAGCAACGATCATGTTTGATTGAATACTTGAAGTAGCTTCTGGTTGACGAGCCATAGACTCTAAAGCAGATCCACCGATTCTACCAATACCAATACCGGCACCGATAGCAGCAATACCAGCACCAATTCCGGCATATCCTCCGGCAGCTACAGCTTGCAATAAAATAGTTAATAAATCCATTGTGTTTTATTTATTATTGATTAAAAATTAAATCCTTTACTAAAATTTCTCTTCTCTCTCTCACTGATCAATGATGTGCTTCTTGCGTTGCATCTCCAAAATAGATCGATGCGAGCAAAGTGAACACATATGCTTGTAAAAATGCTACCAACAATTCTATGAAATACATAAATACCATAAAAATCGTGGATCCAATTCCAACACTATATCCAACGGTAGCGCTTTGGGCACCAAAAATTAAAATAAGACTTACAAAAGCAAGAATGATAATATGACCTGCCATTATATTCGCGGTAAGTCGAACCATCAATACCGCTGGTTTAATAAAAATAGAAGCGATCTCAATGGGAACTAAAATTATTTTTACAAAACCGGGCACTCCTGCAGGCCATAGAATATGACCCCAATAGTGTTTATTTCCTTTTAAAGTAGTAATGATGAAAACAAAACCTGCCAGTACGAATGTAATAGCAATGGTTCCTGTAATATTAAATCCTCCGAGAAAAGGAACCAGACCAATCATATTACTCACCCATATAAAGAAAAAAGTAGTCAATAAATAAGGAGTAAATTTTGCAGCTCGTGCTTCATTTCCTCCAAATGAAGGAAGGATAATATCATTTTTAACAAATAGGATCAGAGGTTCCATAAAAGATTGAATTCCTTTTGGAGCATGTCCTTCATTCTTTTTATATCCTTTTACTACAGCACTTAGAATAAAAAATAGGATAAAAATAGAGAAGAATACACCGGCCACATTCTTTGTGATCGACAGATCAAAAGGAGCTTCATTCAATGCATGTCCATGCTCTAATGTCAATCCACCATTTTCATTTGCATAATAAACATGTTCATGAAAAAGAATATAGTCTTCATATTTATAAAAACTAAATTGTTCTCCATGAGAAACGGTAATTATAGGATTATGATAAAAATGGGAAGATGAAAAAACTTTCCATCCCTCATTTGTTTTCAAAATGATTGGCAAATACAAAGCGATACTATTTTCGCCCTCACCCATAAAATGAATTTCATGTGCATCAGAAACGTGATGCATGATCATTTCACTTGCATTAAAATCTTTTTCCGATTCTTCAGGGTTACTTTCAAGTGCTTCTGCATAGTCATTATGCAACAGGCTTTCTGATCCCTCCTCATGTTGAGCGAAAGTAGAAAATGACAAAAAAACGGAGGCTAAAATGAATGCGATCCTCTTACTTAAACCCTTTAATCTCAATGTTTCAACAATCATCGATAAAAATTAAAAATTGCGCTAAATTTTGGACTGCAAAAGTAGACAAATATCTTTCACTTTAAAATGAATAAGTTATTTTTTTAATAGTAGTGACAGAGCAGTTTGTATAAGACTTAAATATTGAATTATTTTTTGCTATTTAATTGCTTAAGAAGAGTTGCGGTATCTAAAATTAAATAGAGCAAGTAGGCACCAGCATAAAGAATCCCTACGGCAAATAAATGAGTTTTATTAAACCATAGATAAATGGTTAGAACGCTCAGAATTAAAAACATTTTAATAGCGGTTAGACCCATATATACGGTCACAAATTGGGGCGATTTATTTTGTGCTGCTTTTGATAATTGAGAATGTCCCAGAATGCTCAAAACGGCAAACATAAAATAACTTATATACAGAAAAGTTGGAGGAAGCTCTGAATAGCGCATTTGAAATGCAGCATAAGTTGCTACTGAAAGAAGTATTGCGACAGAAATAAAAAGGATATAATTCTTTTTCATCAATCTTTTATTGTCTTGTGTCTTTTATGATTATATAAAGAGCGAGGGCAAGCCCAAGCATAGATAAGATCAATGTGAAAATAGGAGTTTCGAATCCCCAGTGCTCATCAAGGTATTTCCCACCATATACGCCTGCCAAGATCGCAAGAGCAATTTTGGTCGACATTCCGGAATACTTAATTAAGGATTCAGGCAGTTTTTTCTTCGACTTTTCCTTCTCTATCATGGTTCATTTGCTTCACTTTGTTTCCCATTTGACATGAACCTGTAAAGCTTGCTCCCGGATCAATAGATAATTTAGAAGTGAATATTTCCCCATCAATCCGTGCTGAAGATTTTAAAGAAAGTAGATCTTCGACCATGATCTTACCTTTTATTCGCCCTTCAACTTCCGCGTTCTGACAGGTAATCTGGCCTTCAATTACCCCCTGTGGGCCAATAACCAATCGTCCTTTCGTTTCAACGTTCCCGATAAGTGTACCATCTATTCTTATATTCGATTCTGATTTAACATTACCTTCAATAAGGGTACCTTCTACAATTCTATTTAATTTGTCCGGAGAACTAACATCTGATGGTTTTGCCATTTGATTTTGGTTTTTAGATTTAAACATTCTTATTTATAGTTAATTAAAGATATGTTTCCTTAAAGAAATTATCATAGCCTTCAATGTCACCTGACTTGAACAATTTAGTAAAGTTTTTTGAAGATATAAGAAAGATTATAAATCCTTCTTCATTTATTTCTTTTAATTGGTCACTATCATTAATAAAATTATTGTAAAAAGACAGTGCGTTTTCTGCATTCGTAAATCTTCTAACAATAATAATTTGATTGTCTTTATTGATAAATGAGTTGGTCACTTTTAATTTATCATTCGAGTAGTATTTTTTATTGAAATTCGAAATAGCCACCTTAACGTCATTTACATTTCCTTTGCTATTTGGATAGATCAAAGCGAAAAAATGTTCAACATCATTATTAATTGTGAATTCCGATTTATTCTCAGGTCCTTCTTTATTATCTGCAGTTTCCTCTTTATTCGGAGTTTTTAAATTTTTCCGATTCAATTGGTTAATTATTTCAATCGCTTCCTTTCCTTCCTCAGTATCCGGAAATTTATCAGCGACAATTTGTAATTCTCTTTCAAAACCTACCTGATCTGATCTTTGACCAACGACAAAAGCCTTCATGAAATAGTATTTAGCGATGAATGGATTGTCTGGCTCATTTATGATAACCCTGTTACATTCTTCTAATACAACATTATAGCGATGACTTTGAAAATTCCGATAGGTTGCAATATAATCTTCTTCCCTTCTTTGATTTGCGATCTCTGCTTCTTTAAGGTAATTTGGATTTCGAATAATTTTAGCAAATTCCGAAAGGGGAAAATCTTCTAATATAATCGCCTTGTAATATTCAGAATTGTCGCGATAGCCTGCACCAAAATAGTTTCCATCGTTTTCTTTTTTAACATATAATCGATAAAGCTGGTAATATGATGTTGCAAGGTGTTTGCTATTTGGAAATCGTTGCGTGAGTTCATCAAACATCTCAATCGAATTATCAATATCATTCAATTCTTCATTATAAATGACTCCTGCATTATA
>JAHECK010000058.1 GCA_024641785.1 Flavobacteriales bacterium
TGGGTATACATTTTCGGGGTTTAATAAATAGCGTTGTCTCCATTTATAGCTTCTTTCTGAATAAGGGGAAGCCCAAACTTCTTTGATCCCTTCGAGAATCTTCTTTTTATCTACGATATTAAAAAGGGTCAGATTTAAACCTGCTCCGGTAAAATCTTTAAGATCTTCCATATTGGTATCACTTCTAAGAAAGACCGGAACGGTCCCATTGCTTTTACCCAATATTGAAATGAAAGATTTATCAAGGTCTTCTATAAATGAAGGAAGTAGAGGCATAGCCATAATATCCTTTCTTAAAATTTCGAGCTCCCGAAGCGTATATTGATCTATCTCTTCATCACTTCTACCATCGGACCTCATTTTATCTGCTACTTCAAATAGTGCATTTAAAAAGCCCCAATAGCTCATTTTTTTTCCCGGAATTAGCTGATCCATATGCATTTTGAAAATCCCAAATGGAATGACAAAACCTTCAACTACATGGTCAGGGAACATCATTTTTAATTGACCCAGATTGGCAGCTTTAGGGCCGCATTGAATTCCGGACTGTGAAGAATTGACCATTCTAAGATCAATTATTTTATTTTGTTTTAGATCGATGCGATCGACCGGGACTGTGATCTTTTCTTCGCTACGTATTTTTGTAGAGAATAACGCTTTTTCAACACTGGTCATCTGATCTGCATTTTTCATGATTACCGTTCCTTTATTTGAAACCGCATAAAATACTATTTCTCCATTATGCTTCTTAAGCTCTTCCAGGTTATCTGCAGAAAGCACTGCGTTTGGGATCCCAAGGTTACGTGCAAGAAGTTGAACATGTGAGACCATATTCCCTTCGCTAACGGTTGCAATTCCGGCAACAGGTTTAAGATCAGCAGGCGGATGGTTAAAAATATAGATCTTGTCTCCATAAATTTTCGTGTCTTCTGTAAGGTCATTAAGAACAACCAATTCTCCCATAGCATATCCCGGGTTGATTCCTCGGATATGACTCTGTCCGGATATATCCATTACTTTATTTGAAAGATTAGCCTCTTTAGCAATAAAATCGCCTAGTTCACTCACGTTTTCACCCAGGTAAAGCAATATTGAAGATCGTATCTTATCATCATAAAATCCATTTACCATAGGTTCAAAGCCATTGTATTGTTCGACCACACCTTTGTAAATTCCTCTGGTCATTCCAACGCTCCATTCAAGCATTCGTCTTGATGCATCCAATCTTTCATTTAATTTTTCTAAAGAGATATCTTTGGCAGTAGGAGGGATAAGGGATGGTTTTATCTTTTCCCATTCCCAAAGTTCAATATATCCACATCCTGCAGATGCCATACCAAGATAATAAGTCTGATTTATAGCATCTTCAAGGGTAAATGCCTTCCAATTTCCCGTTTCACGAAAAAGAATTTCCTCAATTTTAATTGAGAGATCGATCAAAGCAAGTCGAGAAGCGCTCTTTTTAATTGAATTCCGGTTTTCACGGATATTCAAAAGTAGTTCTGATAGTGCTTTTACTTTTCCTTTAGAAGAAAGGTGAGGGTAATTATTAATCAATGCCTGGACAGATAGATACGGTTCTTTATCTTTTTGAAGATATTTTTGATATTTATTGAGAGAATTCAGATTAGCAGGTTGATAGACCATTTCCATATTGCTAATAAGTTCGTCTAGTTTCATTAATTGAGAGGCATTTAATTTAGTTTTATTTTCTTCCTTGTATTTTTTAACACTTGCTATATCCGAAGCTTCAGGTTGCCCATGGATCTTAACACGGATGTTCATGAAAGAGGGGAGGCTATCAGAAAGTTCTTTGGATAATGAACGGATCAATACTGTTTTATTATCATCACCTTGATGGGGAATATCTTTTGCTGATTCACGGATCAGGTAAAAATTCTGTTCTAATTTCGAATCATCATTCAATAGCCAACTAAAGAATTCAATACCCCAGGCTTCTTCATCTTCAGCCTGAAATGCGCCACGGTAATATTGTGCACGTTTTAAAACCCATCCGTCATCGCTTCTGAATAGAAACTTTTGAAGTGTATATTGTTTTATTTGAGAGTAATTATTTTCCTTATCCCAAAATTGAACATTATCAGTTCCGGCCAAGATCTGTCCCAGAAAAATATGATTGCTTTTTGCAAGTGCGATCACCTCATCTTTATAACGTGCGCGTTGTATTCCCGGTTCAGGACATCTTTCCTGAGGGGCAACGGTAGTTCCATCTTTACAGAACCATCGAAGATCTTTATAAGGTCCTCTTTGTTCTTTTTTATATTTTTCAATATTGCTTTTGATGACACTGTTTTCCACTTTTTGAGAGAAAATAAACAATGGTAACAACATGCATATGAGGAGCAGGAATCGACTTTTCATATTAGATTAAATTCTTTGAGAATATAGCGATACTTATGATAAATTATATTGGGAATGTTTTGAAACAAGACAAATGTAATGCCATTTGTTTTCAATATAAGTTAAAATAAGAAATTCTCAAATTGAAAAGCGACTTAAAAATTATTAGAGGATTAAAAAGGCTTACTTTGAAATAGATTTAATCCCAAACAAAGCGCCAATCTCCATTTTTCTGTCTTTTCCAAACGGTATGGAAGATCCCTTTTTCAATTTGCGTATTACCGGCTTCATCTTTATAGGTATAGGTATATTCTCCATAGGTATAGCCCAGATCGCCTGAAGAGGATACATCAACATAATCAGCCTTCCATGTAAGCTTCACATTTTCGTCCTTCTCGAGACTGGTATAATTGTTTTTTATCGCTCCTTTGCCAATAATAAGTTGATTGTTTCTCATTAAAACGGCGTCTTCTGCAGCATAATATAAAAAGGCCTTTGGAATACCTTCATTTGCTGCCATTTGAGCAAAATCTATTTCTGCTAATAAGATCTCGTTTTTCCAATCTTCCATCACCTCATTTTTTGAGAAAGGTAGGCAAGCGCTTGAGGTGATAATAAGCAAGATATAAAGTGAAATTCTCATTGTATTAAGTTTAATTCAATACAAAGTTACATTCACATAAAGCGAAAGTTTAAAGAAATTTCATAGTAGGAAAGAATCACTTATTAGTGGTAATAAATGAAGGGTCAGAACTTAATTTCCGCTTGTAATTTTTGATCATTTGATATCCCAAATAAATTAATACCAGACCAATAAGTTCTGTAATGAATAGGACATTTACATATCCTATACGTGTAAATGACCCCCCAATTCCGGGTAATAACCCTCCGATGGCAATGAATATGTTGCCTTTAAAGCGAATATCCTTTTCCGTTTGATTATAGTATTTAATAGCAGAATATAAAGCCCCTCCAACCAAAAAAATAAAGGAATAAATATTGATTAATGGAGAAAAATAACGAACCCAAGTCCAACTAAATAAAGATCCGCTTAATTTTTGATCGAAATTTTCTGGAATATTTAAGGGCGAAAGAATAACGAAAACAGAAGCTACTATAATTAGCAGAATAAAGAAAACAGACGTAACATCAGCAAATTTTTTGTTTAACAATAGATAAACAGAACCTTGCGCTAATGGAAATCCACCTAGAAGTGCACCAACGATATACCAATATTTAAAATTGATCTCACTCCAGCCAAAAATTGCATTAATACTTTCTGCTAAGGTTCCTAATCCAAAAGTAAGGACACCTATTGACCACCACAATAGGTAAGAGGTCTTTCTTTCTTTATAATGTGAATAGATTTGTTTAAAAAAGAAAATGGAAAAAATAGTTGTTACAATAGGAATGTACTCTATAATTGGATTCATTTACGATAATATTATTTTACGAATAAAATCTAAATGAAAACTTAAATAGTCATGAATTAATCATAAAGTATAAGTCATAATGATTTTGCTTTATTCCAGCCGATATATTTCCCGAATTCCTTCAATCAATGCCGGAAAATCAATTTTGAGATCGATCAAATTTCCTGTATGAATATCGAATACCCAACCATGAACAGTTAGTTCGCCTGCTCTATAGGCAACTTGAACTTCAGCTGTTTTAAGCACGTTCAAACACTGTTCTTGAACATTAACTTCTACTAGGCGACGATATTTTTCTTCTTCATCTGTAATGTCTTTCAATTCTGCCTTATGAAGACGATAGACGTCACGAATACTCCGAAGCCATGGATTTAGAATACCAAGGTCGTTCCCTTGCATAGCAGCTTTAACACCACCACAATTATAATGTCCGCAGACAATAATGTGTTTTACTTTTAAAAATTTAACCGCATAATTGATCACCGACATGGCACTTAGATCCAGGTTGCTTACCATATTGGCAATATTTCGATAAACAAATGCTTCGCCGGGTTTAGCTCCCATCAATTCTTCGGCTGTAACACGACTGTCGGAACAACCAATATAAAGTACTTCAGGATTTTGACCATCCGCTAATTCTGAAAAATAATTAACATCCTTATTTAACTTATCAGCAACCCAGTCTCGGTTATTTTCAAATATTTTTTCGATTTGCATCTTCTTAATTTAATATGTATAAATATAAGAAGCAATTTATATAATTCATTTGCTCCTAATAAATCAAATGATGTGATTCATATTTATTTAACATTCAATTAATTATAATTATTTTAGACTGGAATTGATATGACACTAAACTATCTGGAATGACTTTTAACTCTATTAGAATCACTTTATTGTTTTTTTTTATATGGGGATGCAGTGCTAATGAAAGTACTGATATATCTCAAAAACCTATTATTGGATGTGTACCAGCCACTACAGATAGTGAATGGTATAATTCAGATAATGTAGCTCCATTATTCGATGGACTTGAGGTGTTTAACTTTCCAATCACAACAAATAGCGACTTGGTTCAGCGCTATTTTAATCAGGGATTGGCTTTGGCTTATGGTTTTAATCATGCTGAAGCTGCACGTTCCTTTTATTATGCTGCAAAACTAGATAGTAATTGCGCAATGGCTTACTGGGGATATGCCTATGTTTTGGGTCCTAATTATAATGCCGGAATGGAAAGTGATAATTATGAAAGGGCTTACAATGCCATACAAAATGCGATGGAATTTTCGACAGACGTGAGTCCAAAAGAACAAGGGTTGATCATAGCTTTAGCTAAACGATATACCAGAGAAGCGGTTGAAGATAGAACTTCATTGGATATAAGTTATTCTGAAGAACTTCGTGATCTTACAGAAAAGTTCCCTAATGATGCGGATATTTCTACATTATATGCTGAGTCATTGATGAACCTCCATCCCTGGGATCTTTGGGAGAAAGAGGGGCGGGTTAAAGTTTGGACTCCTCCAATCATCGCGGCACTCAATAAAGCGCTTTTAATCGATTCAAATCATATTGGAGCACATCATTTTTATATTCATGCCGTTGAAATGTCGCAAACGCCGGAATTAGGATTAAAAAGCGCTGCATTTTTTGATAGTGGTATTGTACCCGGCGCGGGTCATTTAATACATATGCCATCTCATATTTACATTAATACAGGAGATTATCATAAAGGGAGTCTTGCAAATATTAATGCCATCGCAGCTGATAGTAATTATATTACTTCCTGCCGTGCTCAGGGAGCTTATCCCTTGGCTTATTATCCGCATAATTATCATTTTTTAACGGCTACTGCCACACTTGAAGGAAATAGTGAATGGGCAATTAAAGGAGCTCTTGAAATGTCGGCTTATGTAAATAAGCAGATTATGTTAACACCCGGTTGGGGAACCTTACAACATTATTACTGCATCCCTTATTATGTATATGTTAAGTTTGGAAAATGGGATGAGATATTAGCGATGACCAACTTTGATGATGAAGTAAAATATCCTGAAGCGATTCGTCATTATGCACGGGGAATGGCTTTTTTGGGAAAAGAGGATCTAGCAAATGCAAAAAAGGAACTAGAGATGTTAGCTAATTATGCAGTCGATGAAAGTTTAAAAGAAATAAGCATTTGGGATATCAATTCTGTGTATACGCTTGTTCAAATTGCCAATAATGTGTTAAGAGCTGAGATCCTTGCGAGTGAAGATAGTTTTGATGAAAGTATAGCATTATTAAAAGAAGCCATTGAAATAGAAGATGCCTTGAATTATAACGAGCCGCCGGATTGGTTTTTCTCTGTAAGGCATAATTTAGGTGCTGTTCAATTGGAAGCAGGGAGGTATGAAGATGCCATAAAAACCTATAATGAGGATTTATCTAATTTCCCTAAGAATGGATGGGCGCTTCATGGTCTTAGTGAAGCATACAAAGGAATAGGGGAGGATGTACTAACTGAAAATGTAAATGATCAATTATCAACTATTTGGGTAAGCGCAGATATTAAATTGAAAAGTTCACGGATAAAATGATATTTTATCCAAATGCTTATAATCAATCTTTTTTTATCCTTAAGATCTTTGCCTATTTTTGCAAAAATTTTGAAACATGGATTTAGTGAAAAGTAGTTTAGGACGATTGAGAATTATTGCATTTTTAGAAGGTCTATCCTTTTTAATATTGATGTTTGTTGCCGTTCCTTTAAAATACATTGGAGGATATACACATGCGACACAAGATGTTGGTATGGCCCATGGATTATTATTTGTCCTTTATATTCTTTTGGTGATTCCGGCACAGCATGAATTAAAATGGTCAAAGACCACAACCTTTATGGTTTTGTTGGCTTCTGTATTACCATTCGGAACTTTTATTGCAGATGCGAAGATTTTTAGTAAGCGTTACGCTGAAGTAAGATCTAATTAAATAGAGTAAATACTGATTAAAGACATTTAGTATTTAAGAATAAAAAAAGATGACAATCAACGATCGCCACCTTTTTAAATTATTTTCATTTTGCTTCGTGCTTAGTGCACCGTGCTTCGAGCTCCTTTTAATTATCCCTATTGACCCTCAATTCACGTCCATCTTCTAAAGTGATGTTATTGAATTTGTTAGTGATCTTCTTTTCTACAGTTGGATCTACTTCAAAAAACGAGAATGATTTCTGGATATTCACTTCACCCATACTTGAGCGTTGAATCCCTGAAATACGACAAACGAAATCCATTAGATCATGTTTACTTACTTTATCACGTTCTCCTAAATTGATAAAGAAACGAGGTTTCTCATTTGCCGATCTTGGCTTTCTTTCTTTTCGCTCACCACCTTCACTTCGTCGTTCTCTTCTTTCACCAACAACTTCTCGTTCTCTTCGCTCTCTTGGAGCACTATCACGATCTCCTCTATCACTTCTTCTACTATCTGATCTTCTATCATCTCTTCGTTCACCTCTTCGTTCGCCTCTTCTTTCATCTCGTCTTCCTGAAGGTCTGTCATCTCTTTCTCGACTCTTGCTTTGAGAAACATTAAGGTCTCTGGCAGCACCAAGATTAAGTTTCGTTAATTCATCAACGACCATCTTTTCTATCAATTGTTCCTTTGTAAGATCTCCAAATATTTCATTTACTCTGGCGATCAGTTTAGGGTCAATTTTTCCTTTGGTTTCCGTTTCTATGATCAAATGACACCAATTATCAAATCGAATATTATGAATATCGTCATTGGACGGTATCATTGCACGAGAAATAGTAATTCCTAATTGCTTAGCTAATCGGTCGATCTTATGACCTTCTCGACTATTGATAAAAGCGATAGAGATTCCTTTTTTACCTGCTCTGGCAGTTCTACCTGATCGGTGAGTATAATAAGAATTATCGTCCGGTAAGGTATAATGAAATACGTGGGTAAGATCATTTACATCAATCCCTCTCGCAGCAACATCCGTTGCAATAAGTACATGAAGATCATGGGCCTTAAAACGTCGCATAACGCGATCGCGTTGCATTTGAGAAAGATCTCCATGAAGCGCATCGGCCTTATAGTTCTTATTTAATAAGACTTCGGCTAATTGTTGTGTATCTCTTTTGGTTCTGCAAAAGACCAAACCTCGCATATTTGGATTCAGATCCAAAAATCGGGTTAAGGCTTCTTCTTTATCGTTTTGTTTTACAACAACATATTGATGTTCAATATTTTCGTTGACTTCGTTTTTAGTGCTTACTTTGGCTTCGATAGGGTCGTCCATATATTTTTTGACGATCCTTTTTATTTCAGCAGGCATTGTAGCAGAAAATAACCAGGTAAGTTTGTCAGCAGGGGTATAACTTAAGATCTTATCGAGTTCATCTTTAAAACCCATGTTTAACATCTCGTCTGCTTCATCTAATACTAAGTAACGAAGTTGTTCAAGCTTTACGGCTTTACGCTCAATAAGGTCGATCAAACGACCGGGAGTGGCTATAATAACGTGCTGTGGATTACGCAGTGCTCTCATTTGATTTGAGATTGCAGCGCCCCCATAAACAGCTAATACATTTACCTTTGAAAGGTGTTTTGAAAATTTTTCTAATTGCTCGGCAATTTGTTGTCCAAGTTCCCGAGTAGGAGCTAATACTAAAGCTTGTGTTGATTTATTTGAAGTATCAATACGTTCTAATAATGGTAAGCCGAAAGCGGCTGTTTTTCCAGTACCGGTTTGAGCCAAGCCAATAAAGTCTTTCTCGCCGATTAATAATTGTGGAATTGCTTGTTGTTGAATTTCAGTCGGTGATTCAAAACCTAGTTCTGAAAGTGCTTTCAATACATTGTCTGAAAGACCTAACTGTTTAAATGTTGTCAAAGAATATTATTTTTTAAAATTGGCTGCAAAAGTAGGCTAATTATCTGACATATAAGTTTATTGCTTCCACTATTTAACTCATTGGCGCTGGGAACCCTCTATTTCTCTAAATCCTTGTCTCTTATTCACTTATAATAATTTCTTTCCTGCATTTTTAATTTAATTTATATTTGAGTACTTCATGATATCATGAAGTATTTTAACCAAATTATACAATTGATATAAAAATGCTCGAAATGAATAAAAGAACTACACTCTGCTTCTTAATAGCTATTCTATTTCTATTTACTTCTTCAATTTCTTATGCTCAGAAAAAAGGAAGTGAAAATAATTCTGATACTTTATTGAATGAAAAGGTATTGGCTGGTTTGAAATTCAGAAATATTGGACCTGCAATGATGTCGGGGCGAGTATCTGATATTGCTATTGATCCCGTAAATGAAAACATCTGGTATGTAACGATGGGATCGAGTGGGGTATGGAAAACCTCTAATGCAGGCGTTACCTGGACTCCTATTTTTGATAGTGAGAAATCATTTTCGATCGGCTGTGTAACCATAGATCCTAATAATCACTTTGTTATTTGGGTTGGTAGCGGAGAAAACAATGGAGGGAGACATATAAGTTATGGTGATGGTGTTTATCGAAGTAAAGATGGTGGAGCAAGCTGGGAAAACATGGGTTTAAAAACATCTGAACATATTTCAAAGATCATTATTCATCCGGGCAATTCTGATATCGTCTGGGTAGCTTCTCAAGGTCCACTTTGGTCAAAAGGAGGAGAACGTGGATTATTTAAATCGGTCGACGGTGGAAAAAACTGGAAAAAGACCTTAGGTGACGAAGAATGGACAGGTGTAACTGATCTGTTGATTGACCCAAGAGATCCAGATGTATTGTATGCGGCTACCTGGCAACGACAACGAACGGTTGCAGCTTATATTGGTGGAGGACCGGGAACAGGGATCTATCAAAGTAGCGATGGCGGAGAAACATGGAATAAATTAAAGAGTGGTTTGCCTTCTTCTAATATGGGGAAAATAGGTTTAGCAATATCTCCTCAACAACCGGATGTGCTTTATGCTGCGATTGAATTAGATCGACGTACAGGAGGATTATATCGCTCAGAAGATCGTGGTGCTTCCTGGACAAAAATGTCTGATGCGATAAGCGGAGGAACCGGACCTCATTATTACCAGGAGTTATGGGCTTCTCCACATCAATTTGATCGAATCTATTTTGCTGATAATAGAATGCAGGTTTCGGATGATGGAGGGAAAACGATGAGACGTTTGAAAAAAGCCCATAAGCATGTAGATAATCATGCGATCGCATTTAAAGCAAATGATCCTAATTACATCCTATTAGGTTGTGATGGAGGTGTTTATGAAACATTTGATCTAGAAGAAAATTGGCGATTTATGGCTAATCTTCCTACTCTGCAATTTTATAAAGTTGCTGTAGATGACGCCGAACCTTTCTATAATATTTACGGCGGGACTCAGGATAATAATTCGCTTGGAGGACCTTCAAGAACAGATAATTATCACGGGATCACAAATGCTGATTGGTTTGTTACTCTATGGGGCGATGGACATCAGTCGGCGACAGAACCCGGAAATCCGAATATTATGTATGCCGAATCTCAAAAGGGAAATATTTCTCGATTAGATCTTGCAACTGGAGAGATGGTTTTTATTCAACCTCAGCCTAAAGCAGATGAGGAAAGAGAACGTTTTAATTGGGACTCACCGATTCTTGTCAGTCCGCATAATCCAGCTCAAATTTATTTTGCTTCTCAACGACTTTGGAAGTCGGATGACAGAGGAGATTCCTGGACCGCCATTTCAGGAGATCTTACAAATGGATTGGAAAGAATAAAACAACCGATCATGGGCAAGACTCAAAGTTGGGATAATCCCTGGGATATTTATGCGATGTCTGACTATAGTAGCATTACTTCAATTTCAGAATCTCCCGTTCAAGAAGGTGTAATCTATATCGGAACAGATGACGGCCTCATTCAAATGACAGTTAATGGAGGTCAAAGCTGGACTAAAACAGAAGTAGGATCTTTACCCGGATGTCCGAAAACAGCCTTTGTAAATGATATTAAAGCGGATCTATTTGATGTAAATACCGTTTATGTCGTCCTCGATAACCATAAATATGGTGATTATAGTCCTTATTTATACAAAAGTACCGACAAAGGAAAGACCTGGAAAACGATGCTTGGAAATATCTCAAAAAAGGGCATGACATGGAGAATAGTTCAAGATTATTTAGCTCCCAATCTATTTTTCTTAGCTAGTGAATTTGGAATTTATGTAACGATAGATGCAGGTAAAAAATGGAATCAGTTGAAAGGCGGACTTCCTACGATCTCTTTTAGAGACCTCGCTATTCAAAAACGTGAGAATGATCTGGTTGGAGCCTCATTTGGAAGGGGATTCTTTGTTTTGGATGATTACAGTGTATTGAGAGAAATTTCGAATCAGCAATTGGAAGAAGAAGCGACACTATTCAGTACCCGAAAAGCCTGGTGGTATATTAAAAGACCTGTATTAGGATATGATGAGAAAGGAATTCAAGGAGCATCGTATTATACTGCGCCAAATCCGGAATACGGAGCGGTATTCACCTATTATTTAAAAGAAGGATATACTTCAAAGCAAGATGTTCGAAAAGAAGCTGAGAAAAAACTCCAAAAAAACAATAGTGATATTCCATTTCCGGGTTGGGATAATCTAGAGGAAGAAAGAACAGAAATAGGTCCGAAAGTATGGGTTTTAATAAAAGACAATACCGGGCAAGTCGTACGAAAAGTTGAGGCACCTAATAAAAGTGGAATCAATCGAATTTCTTGGGATCTACGTTATCCACATGTAGATGCATTGACCTTAAATACTAAAGAATATGGGATCGATCAAGTACCAAGTGGTTATTTGTGTTCTCCTGGGACTTACAGCGCTACTTTGTATAAGCAAATAGAAGGGAAATTAACATCCATTTCAAAATCGATTCAATTTGAAGTAGTTCCTTTGTATAAGGGAACACTTGAAAGTATCAGTAAAGAAGAAGCAGCGAAATTTAACAGAGAACTTGAGGCATTGGATAAATACATGACGGCGACTTCGCGTGCCATCACAAGTGGAGGTAGAAGAGTAGTGGCGATGCAAAATGCTTTAACGTTGAGTAGTGCTGATTTTGGAGATCTTTATATTCAATTGGAGGAATTGAGGAATGCATTTTTAAGCTTGGAAAATAAACTGAACTCAAATCAAACAAAAGCATCGGTTGGTGCTTTAGAAAAGAATAAAATTTGGAATCGTTATAATGTTGCTGCTTCCGGTGTGTCCAATTCTACCTATGGTCCAACCGCTCTTCATTTAGAGAATCTTGAAATTGCAGAACAAGAACTTGAGATCATGAAAGCGGAATTGATCATTTTGTTAGATGAAAAGGTCCCTGCAATGGAAGCTGCTTTAGAAGCTGCCGGTGCACCTTGGATAGAGGGGCAAGCTTTACCTGAAAAATAAACACTCAACCAGCATTTAAACGTTGATAGGGTTTAGGATTAAGTAAATCTATTTTTTAAAGTTGTGAACATACTATGTTGATATGTTTAAATCTAAACGTATGAATAACAAGCATTTAAACTTGAATTCTTAAAAAATGTTAAATAGTTATTTACTCTTTATTAAAAAAGTGTGTTCTCAAATGAAATTCTAATTCTACTTTTAGTTGTATTTATCTCGAGTTTAACCTTTTAATATTGTCTTATGAAAAAATATATTCGTTCGTATTTACTTGTAATCCTCTTACAGGTATTTACAATAGGTGTTTTTGCACAAGGTGTAACTACATCGTCAATTGGTGGAAAAGTGATTGATGAAACAGGAGCGCCGGTCTATACTGCAACTGTTATGGCAACGCATGAGCCTACAGGGTCTATCTATGGTATTATTTCTTCTGAAGATGGATTCTTCAAGATCAATAATATGAAAGTAGGGGGGCCGTATTCAATCAAGATAACATTTGTGGGGTATAAGGAATTCACATTAAATAATGTGTATTTGCTTTTAAATGAAACTTTTGAGTTTAATGCGACCTTATCCAAGGATGTAATTGAAATGGAAGAGGTTGTGATTTCTGCAGGAGCGGATGATCTCATAAATTCTGACAGAACAGGTTCTGTAACAAGTGTTAATAGTCAGAAAATTGATTTAATGCCAAACATTACAAGGAGTTCTCAGGATCTTACCCGACTAACTCCTGAATCAAATGGAAACAGTTTTGGAGGTAGAAACAATTTGTATAATAACTTCTCTTTAGATGGTTCTATTTTTAATAATTCCTTTGGATTAGATTATGCAACTCCAGGAGGTCAAACGGACGCACAACCTGTCTCTCTTGATGCGATAGAGCAAATTCAAGTATCTCTTGCTCCTTTTGACGTGAGGGAAGGTGGATTTACCGGAGCAGGTGTTAATGCGGTTACAAAGTCAGGAACGAATAAATTCCATGGTACTGCATATAATTACTTTAAAAATGAAAATTTGATCGGAAAGAAGATCGATGGAAGTGAAAGCCCAAACAGAGACTATAGTTCAGACCAGTTTGGTGTTAGTATAGGAGGACCGATCATTAAAAATAAAATGTTCTTTTTTGTTAATTATGAAGGAGTGAGAAGAACAGAATTAGCGCATGGATTTATTGCTCAGAATGACCAAAATGCCGGTCAACCGGGTGTTACATCTGTAATGGAAGACAGTATATATGCAGTTCAGCAACATTTTATTAATCGATGGGGTTATGATCCAGGAAAATATCAAGGTTATAATCATGATACACAGAACAATAAATTTTTAGCCAAGATTGATTGGAACATTGGTAACAATCATAAGTTAATGGTTCGATATAATCTTTTAGATGCATATAAAGATATACTGCCTCATCCGGAAGCTGTTGGTGGTAGAGGACCAACCTCATATCGATTACCTTTTGAAAATGAATCCTATCGAATTTTTAATAAAATCAATTCTGTTGTTGCTGAGTTGAACTCAACTTTCGGTTCTAAATCCACAAATAAATTATTGATTGGATATACTTCCTTTAGAGATAAAAGAACCCCAAAATCCCCTCAGTTTCCAGTAATTGATATATGGAATTCTAATGGAGTTATTGCAATTTCGGCTGGTTCTGAAATGTTTTCTACAAATAATTTATTAAATCAAGATGTATTTCAAATCAATGACAATTATACTTATTACTTGAATAAGCATACCATTACAGGAGGAGTGAATTTCGAATATTTTAAATTCGAGAATTCATTCAATCTTTTCTTTTATCCTTGGTACACTGCCTTTTCGGTACAAGACTTCCTAAATGATAATTCGGTACCATTTGCAGGTGTGGCTTCTGGTGATTTCAATCAGGATGTGATCAATTCAAATCAAAATCCTTTTGCTACTTCATATGTTAATGTTGGTCAATTAGCGTTATATGCTCAAGATGAATGGCAAGCAAGTGACAATTTTAAATTGACTTATGGATTGCGGGTCGATTTACCGATGTACTTTAATCAAATTCCCGTTACAACGGCAACAGAAGTAGTAAGTAATTTTGATGGATGGGTAGATCCAAATACAGAAGAAACAGTTAATGTTGATGCAGCAAAATGGCCTGCAGTCAATCCTTTATGGTCGCCAAGAGTTGGTTTTAACTGGGATATAAAAGGGGATAAAACAATGCAATTACGTGGGGGTACAGGTGTTTTCTCAGGGCGTATCCCTTTTGTTTGGTTAGGAAATCAAGCTTCAAATTCAGGAATAAACCCAGGTTATACTTTTCAGGTTAATGCAACCAGTGATTCCTATAAATGGCCTCAGGTATGGAAGACAGATATAGCTTTAGATACTAAAATTGGTGAAGGCTGGCTTGTTTCTTTTGAGGGAATATTTTCTAAAGACATGAATGCAACCGTTCATCAAAATTATAATATGCTGGCTCCAAGTGGTAATTTGAGTGGGACAGGAGATACAAGAGCAATCTTTGCGGGGTTTAATGAAGTTAATATCTATTCTGCTTCAGCGAATAGTGTAGCTTTTTTAGATGCTGGTAATATTGTATTAACGAATTCCAAAAAGGGAATGCAAATGACCTTAACAGCTAAAGTGGTAAAATCATGGAAGAGCGGATTGAATTTAATGCTTGCTTATACTTACTTAAATTCAAAAGACATTACTTCGATCCCTGCTGAGATCGCATCAGATGCCTTTCAAAGAAATCCTGTGATCGGAGATCCTAACCAATCTCAATACTCATGGTCGCGATATGGATTACAACACCGTATTATCGGTTCATTATTTCATAAAATTGAATACGGAAGCTTCGCCACTCATATTGGAGTTTTCTTAGAAGCAGCGAGAGGACAACGATATTCGTTTGTATATGCCGGTGATTTAAATCAGGATGCTATCAATAATAATGACTTACTCTATGTGCCAGCAGATGCAAGTGATATTAACTTTGGTACTGTTGTAGGTGGTGTAGGGGTACCTGCTGCAGATGCGGCTGAGCAATATGCTGCATTAAATAGCTTCATTGAGCAAGATAATTATTTAAGTACCCGAAGAGGGGATTATGCAGATAGAAATGGAGCGATGCTACCTTGGTTTTCACAACTTGATCTTCGTGTAATGGAAGATTTTAAAATTAAAGTGAAAAACAGTTATAATATGATTCAATTTTCATTGGATTTTATAAACGTAGCAAATATGCTAAATTCGAGCTGGGGTGTACGTAAATTGCCTAACACTTTAACTCCAATCTCAGTTTCAGGAGTAGCAGATGATGGAACGCCTTATTTTAATTTTGATACTTCATTAACAGAGTCTTATGCGACAGATGTTTCTATAAGATCGAAATGGCAAATTCAAATTGGAATTCGTTATATTTTCTAATAACAGATTTAGAATATAAAAAAAGCTGCCAGATTATTCTGGCAGCTTTTTTTTAAAATATCTTGTGTACTAAAAAATTAAAGCCCGATCACTTGTCCTTTAAATGAATACAGGATATAAAGCATATCCTTTTTTGTCTGATCGCTAACTCCATGATCGTTTAAAACAAGAAGAATATCATCTACAGCGGACACAAATTCTTCAGTGCTGACATTCATTCCTTGATGTGCATCAGGAACACTTTTTCCTGTATATTGTTCCGATCCTCCGGTTCCCATTCCTAAAAAATCCCTTAAATGTACTTTTACCATTTCCATTTTTTTAGGATCATTAGCCAAATATGTAAACTGCTCACTCACTACTGGGTTTTTCAAGTGCTGGGCTATGATATCATCTACAATGGAAGAGATACCATCCGCTCCTCCCAGTCTGTCATAAAGACTTTCTTCAACTACCGCAACTTTAATTATTTCGTCACTAGCTTGTTCATTTGGTGTTTCAGCTTTTTCAGTGCAAGCAAATAAGCTGCTCATAATTAGCGTAATCATTAATAATTTGATTGTCTTCATAATTTGAATGGATTTAGGTTAATGTCTTGTTAATACATTTTTAAAATGTAAATTTTTAGTTGATTTTATATTCTTAGTTCTATTTATTTCAAATCTAGCTTTTCAAAGAAAAAACTACTTATATATTTAGTTCAAAAACTTACAATTTTGATTCAATCAAAACCTCTAATGATAATTTGAATCACTAATCCTTCTTGTATAGACAGAAGGAGGGATGCCATATTTATCCTGAAAGCATTTCGAAAAATAAGCCGGACTATTAAAACCGCATTCAAAAGTGATCTCAGAAATAGTAGCTTTTTGCTTATAGAGTAAAGCCAAGGACTTATCGAGTCTATAATCTTTTATAAAAGTATTAGGCGATTTACCATTTAATGATTTCATCATTCGATAAAAACTGGATTTACTAATAGAAATTCCTTTACAAAAATCATCAATTTTTAATTCGGTTTTATTCCAGTTAACTTCCATAAAATCCATCAATTGATCAAGAAAGATCTCATTTGAATGACTTAATGCACTTATCAACTTTTTATTTTTTAATAGACTAATATTCTCAGCTTGAGCAAGGCTTTTAGATTCGGAAGAAATTACGATGCTACCCTTAGCAATAGCACACATTCGCTCCGCTAATTTGATCGTATCTTCAAAAAGTTGTGTTTTTTCAGTAACGGGATTACCACAATGGATACCGACTTTTAAATGAAGTCCTGTGTCTGCACTTTGTCCGACATAATTCAAAAATTCACTTTGTAATTCAAGTGCGCATTCCAATGCTTGTTTAAGGTTTGCAAAAGAGATCAGAAAATCGCCTCCATTCTTTTTAACAATACTTCCGTTAAAACGATGAGCAACATGCACCATAGCATTGATAAAAGCATTTCGCTTATCTCCATTTTTACTGTCTTTTAAAAGGGAGGTCTGTTTAATAGTACTCACAACTATAATTCTAAAAGCCGATTCACTAATGATCAATGCTTGTCCATCTACTACTTTTGGATCTTCCAAACGACCTAAAAAGGCTTCAACAAAATGTTCTTCAACCTCTATGATTTGATGTGGAATGGCTCCATGTGCATGGTCATGCATTTTTATTAAAGCGTCTTTATTTGGAGCTTCGATCAAACAAAATCCTGTTTTTCGTTTATCATCGAACCAATAAGTAAATCCGCGACAACCATATTCATCCTGAACTTTCAGATCTGCCTGATGCATTTCTGCTACATGTTCTGGTGTTATTTCATCCGGTGTATCGTGTCGGTCGAGGTATATCGGCATAGGATTAAATTTTGCCTTTGTAAGATAGCAAAATTATATTACTGAATTTGATGGATGATGGATAGCCAGCATTGTATAATGTATTGCCAACTTTGCTTCAATATAGTTAATTCAATTCCTATTAAGAATGATCAAAGCCTAAACTAACAGCATTTCTTGTCACCTTGAATTGGAGGACAAGGAATAGTAGCATAGGAACAATAAACACAGCAATCACCTTCTTTTGCTTTAAGTATTTTATGGCAGTTTGAACATTCGTAAAAATAGACACAACTATCTGTCGGCATACTTTCCTCTTTTTGGAAAGAACAATGCGGACAAGTAATAATTGTTTTAAGAATGATTTCCATTTTAAGTACTTTTTAAAATATAAAAGTAAATAGCCATAAAATGACAAAAACTTCCGATCAGTACGAAGATATGAAAGATTGCATGAGTAAAATTGAGTTTTTTAAAAGCATAGAAAATTGCCCCTATGGTATAAAATGCCCCTCCGGCAAATAACCAATAAAGTCCTTCGCGTGGAAGAGCCTCTATAAATGGATTAATGGCGAAAATGATCAGCCAGCCCATTCCAATACAGTTATAGAATGATCCCTACCAATGCCATTCCCCAAACCATTCCAAATAGGACCCAACCTGTACTTCCTTTTAATGTGATCAATGTGAATGGGGTGTAGGTGCCGGCAATAAGAACATAAATAGCTGCATGATCTACAATACGCAATCTACTTCTTAATTTGGGTTCACTTGTACGATGGTAAATGGTAGATGCAGCATATAAAATAAGTAGGCTTGCTCCAAAAATAGATACACTTATGAAATAGATCGAATCGCCTTCTTTTTGCGGAAAAAAAAGCATTAGAACGAGTGCTATTAAGCTTAATACAAAACCTAGACCATGTGAAAAGATATTAATTTTTTCTTCAAGCGGAGAATAATACTTCATTTGTAATGCTGATACGACCTAATTAGAACTAAGGAGTCTTTTTATTACACGATTCATATTTTCTTCAAGTAGATCAAACTTTCCATCTGATAGAAACAGTTCCATTACTTTTTCCTGAAGTTTAGCTATATTTTTCTTTGAATAATCTAAAGCTTTAAGGCTATACTGAATTTTTTGAATTCGCTGAAAATCATTATCTGCATCGAATTCTCTATGCATTTTCTTATAAATATCTTTATCAACGATCGATAAAATACTTTCTTTTTCGAATTCATTTTCAACAAAATCAGCGAAAGCACAATAGAGTAAAATATATGCTTCTAGTTCCTTTTTAGTCCAGTTCGTAGTAATATCCTTCATACCTATTATAAATCAAATTATTATTGTCCATTAAAATTAAAAAAATAAAAGGTACTGGATCAACTTTTTGCTTATGCCTTAAATTTATATTGTTCAAAAACATCTTTTAGAGGTGTATAGATCTCCGTCATAGTATATCCATATTCTTCCAATGAATATTCATGCTTGCTTTTATATTCTCTTGCTTTTGTCGTTTCTTTAATAAGTCTTTGTACGAATTCTTCCGATGCTATAAAACCAAAGTGATCATAAATTTCCATAACCAGTTCTTTAGGATGGTCCATTAACTCCTCGTAGGTACAAGCATAAAATTTATCGGGGTTATACTTCTTTATTTCATTCATAAAATGTCGATAAAATAAAATAATAATATCACCCCAGGTTCTGTATTCAGGTGAATTTTTTTGAATCTTAGGAGCTATAAATGGCCATGGAGCTGAGAACATACTCGTCATTGAAGGAACTATCTCATAAGGATTTCTTAATGGATAAATGATACGGGCATCCGGAAATGTTTCCATCAACATATTGATCCTACCGGTTGACAACACGTTTTTTACCAATATAGTCTTGTCTTTTCCCCAGGCGTAAGCAAATCGCTGTAAAGTGTTTTTATAAAAAGACATCATTTTTTTCTTTTTCTTCACACTTAAATTATCCGCAAGGCAGATCCAATCCATTTCTTTAAACCACGGGCACATTAATCCAATTGCCGGAGACATCATTTGCAAGGCAAAGATTCCTTCATCTTCTTCTGATTTTTCAAAACCCATCGGATGGATGTCTTGCCAGCCTTTAAATACTATCTTTTCTATCCACTCAAAAAAACGACGTAAGGTCCAATTCAGATGAGAATCAATTCGCTTCATCATTAAAATGAATCGATAAAATAGAATCGATGAAAAAAAAGTGTGATAAAGCATAAAATAAGTAAATCGATCTTCATCGAGGCAAAGCAAACGATGCAAATAGGAAGTGCCACTCCTTGGATTACTAATAATGAAAACAGGATCATTTAATTTTGTCTTTCGATAATTGGGATAGAACACCTCATCCAATAATCTGAAAAGGAGCATAAAAGTTTGCATGAAAAGAATAACAATAAAAAAAAGGATCATTAAGATCAATCTTCTTATTGAAAAATGTTTCAGATTTTGATAGATAATGGCCCAAAAGATGCGAATTTCAAAGTAATAAATACTGCTATGAAGAAAGACCATTTTAAAGCTTAATATTTTTGATTAAAATAAGATAATTATTGGTTTTTAATCACTTAAAAAAGCATTAATATTTTATCCATTTTAAGCGCAATGCAGCATTCTTTTCTTCAACAGGAGCCAATACCAGTGTATCGCTAACAAAGGAAACTCTTCTTTCTACAATTCCATTCCATTCTTGGGGGTTTGAATGAGATATACGATGATGTGTTACGATGCTAGTGCTATCATTAAAAGTGTATTTGGCAAAATAAACATAGGATTTAGTCAAATGTTTTAAGGCTTCTAAGGAAATAGTATCCGTAAAATTCGGAAAGTGAAGATCGGTCTTTTGATAATCCTTTTCAGTTAAGTGCAGAGCCATATTTCCGTCCCCATCGTATAGAACATAACCTTGCATTCCTCCGTGCCAATTATGCCAAGAACCCAATGAGTCTTGTTTTTCCATAATAACAAGCGACCAAAGCCCTTTAAGTTTTTCGGATTTGCTTTTCTTTAGCTCTGATTTACAGCCGGTAAATAGGAAACTGAGTAATACTATAGAACTTATTTGCATAATTTTCATGCTGCAAATATATTGAATAGGCCTTTTAAACTAAACTACTTTATTGCTATTCCTTTAAAATTTTGAATTCAGAAATTTGCGCTTCATCATCGACTAATCTAATAAGATATAATCCAGTATTTAGATGATCCATTGAAATACTATAAGTGCTTGGAGAATTTTCAATAAGAATACTTTCACAGCGTTTTCC
>JAHECK010000168.1 GCA_024641785.1 Flavobacteriales bacterium
CCTTGAGTTCACGAATGAAAAGACGATGGTCTTTATAGATGAATTCGGTACAGGATCTGATCCCGATCTGGGTGGTGCTTTGGCAGAGGTCATGCTAAAAGAACTGCTAAAACATAAGCCTTATGGAATGATCACAACCCATTACAATAATATCAAGGTACTAGCCGAAAATAACAAAGGGATCATCAATGGATCCATGCTTTTTGAAATGAAGACCCTGGCTCCCCTATTTAAATTGGAACAAGGTCACCCCGGGAGCTCATTTACCTTTGAAGTCGCTTCAAAAATTGGATTAAGTAAAAAATTGATAGAGGAGGCGAAAGAAACCGTAAGCGAACAAAAAGTAAACTTTGATCGGGTATTGGTTCAGTTACAGGCGCGTAAAAATGAACTCAACAGAAAGAACCGCCAATTCTCTAAAAATCAAAAGGTGCTATCGGAAGAATTGGAGAAAACAAAAAATGAATTCGATCTTTTACAAAGGAAACTGGAAGAGTTAAATGATCCCGAAAATCAAAGGAAAATTGAATATGGAAATAAGTATCTCCGTCTGCTGGAATCCTATCAGAAATCGAAAAACAAAAAAGATATCTTAAAACGCATCCTGATCGCTTCCGAAAAATGGTCGGAGAGTATACGGAAGGAGAAAGCAAAGGATGAAGCAGCCCTTTTAAAAGAAAAACAATCACGCATTCGAAAGAACAAAAGAGAACGCAAAAAGGAAAAAAGCGAGAAGGAAACATGGATCCCGGAATTAGGCGACATGGTGAAGATAGGAAATGGGAAACAAAGCGGAGAGATCAAAGAAATTAAGAAAGGGAAAGCCCTGGTTCATTTCGGAGCTATGAAAACCATTATTGATCTTGATAAGATCGTCGTGGTAAAAAAGGAAAAAACGCCTAAAAACTGATATGGAAATAAATAAATTATCTTATGTGATCATGGGAAGTGATGAACGTCCTATTCCAATAGATACCCACTTTACATATAGCAAGGAGCCTATGCCGATAGCCATCTTTGCTCACGGCTATAAAGGATTTAAGGATTTTGGGGCCTGGAGTATGATCGCCGATCAAATGGCTAAGGCCGGAATTGTATTTGTTCGCTTTAACTTTTCACACAATGGGGTCACCTTAACTGATCCAACTGAATTTAAAGACTTAAAAGCATTTGGAGAAAATAATTATTCAAAAGAAGTCAATGATTTCAATACAGTGATCTCTTTTATCTATGAACTGGCAAAGGAAAAAACCAATTGGGATGAAAATAAGATCTGCATTATCGGTCATAGCCGTGGAGGTGGTATGGCCATACTCAGCGCAGCAAATAATAGTAAGGTAAAGGGTTTGATCACATGGGCGGCGATAAAAAGTACCTTTGAGCGGATGCCAAAAGGAAAAGCCTTAAAAGAATGGCAAGAAAAGGGAATTCGTTACGTTTTGAACGGACGAACCAAACAGGAGATGCCGCATTATTTTCAATTCTATGAAGATCTGGAAAAAAACAAAGCCAACTTGGATATCGAAAAAAGTGCCCGTTCATTAGAGATCCCCTGGTTGATCATTCATGGTGATAAAGATGAAGCGGTGGCAGTGAAAGATGCCGAAATATTGCATTCCTGGAATAAGGATTCACAATTTTATATTGTGAAAAATGCCGGGCATACATTTTCTACTTCACATCCATGGAAACTTCCCTACCTACCCTTAGAAATGAAGGAAGTGGTCGATCGAAGTATCGCATTTATTTATCATTTATGATTCTACATTTTTTATATTTGATCCTGAGCCAAAAACAACTTTAGCCTGTTTCCACACTTGACAAAAAGAAAGAAAATACTCATTATAATTGCTTCTATCATAGTAGTTTTATTAGCGATAGTGCAATTTTATGCTAATTCTGTAGTAAAAAAATTCATTGAAAATGAATTGAATACCTTTATTGAGGAACAGAAAGAAAACTATCATATTGAAGTAGGCGTAGTGAAAGTTCAACTACTTTTAAAACGCTTTTCAATCGAACATGTAAAGCTTGAATCACTCGATTCCATCCCGCTGGAAGGCAATGTAAGTTTTAATTTATCAATAGATAAGATCATTGTCAAATTAAAAAACTATTCAAATGTATTTAGTGAGGGTATTTTAACACTCAAATCCATAGAACTTGATAAACCAATAATCAAATTGACAAGAAGCACTGTTCAAGACACTAGCTTCACAACGAAAGAGGATAAATTTGAAAGTAATCAACTAAATGAGGTGATACTGGCTTTATTAAAAGTTGATAAGGGCGACGTGCTGATCTACGAGTACAATGGAAAAGGTGCAAATTTGGTTGCCTCTTCTTCCGATTTAGATCTTTTATTGACCGACATCCATTTTCAGCAAAATAAAGAAGAGTTAGGAGAAAAGATCACCTATTCAGACCTAAGTTTAAGCACCTCCGACCTTAAATATCTTAAACTTAGTAAACATAACTTATCACTAAAGGGGGTGCATTATTCAAATATTGAAAATGAGATCAAGATAGAGGATCTATACGTGCAAAACAGACAAGATAAAGCTGAATTTAATTCCCGATATATTAAAAATGAAAGCTGGGAAATGCTTCACGCTGTAAATTTATTATTGAAACTGGATCTCAATGAGATAAAGAAAAATAAGTTTTTCTTTAAATATATCGATATTGGAAAACTTGACTTTGATCTTATTAAATATAAAGGGGATCAAGATTCATCAAAATTGGAATTATCAGATCTACTAGCTAAGATAAAATCTCCTTTTAGTATAGATACTTTAAAAATAAGAGACGGGAATATCGATCTTTCATTTCAAAGTGAAAGAAAGGAGGATCATGATGATTATTCGATCAGTGGATTGGCTTTCAATTGCTTTCGATTGAGCAACGATAGTCTGTATTTAGATAAAAACCCGGCTTTAGAAGCAAATATAAAGGGAAGACTGTGGAAGGAAGGAATAGTAGACGGGAACTACACATACCATTATGAAAAAAAAGTAAGTGCTGCAGCCATCCATTTTAATGAACTTCCTAAAAGCATCATAAAAAAGCTTCTTTTAAATAATAAGTTCGGTTTTATAAGAAATGCTTCCCTTAATAAAGTTTCCTTCAACTACCTATCTGATAGTAGCCATATTGAAGGTAATTTAAAAATAGACTTGAGCGGCCTGGATTTGGATTATAATCAATTTCCAAAAGACTCAAAATGGAGTATTTTGAATGTAAAACTCGATAAACTTCACCTAAATTCATCTTTTTCAAAAGATAAAGACGCCGTGTTAGATCTTTTTATCGATACACTTTCACTGGGAGGGCCTGACATTGTACTCACTCAAAAAAAGGATATTAGCAATTTAAATACTGCAGCTAAAAACAATAAAAAAGAAATCTTATTGATCATGAATGCTAATTACATTCTTGTGGATAAAGGAAGTGTAACTTATCAAAACGAAGGAGAAGAATTTCCGCTTTTACATATTGAAAGTTTTACTATTAAAGATAAAGGCTTGGCTTTAGACTTGCGAAAAGAAGGAAAGGATATACTTAAAAGTGAAGGCATATTCAATATCGAATTAAAAACGACAAATTTATATAAGGGATCATTGAATTTCCTTACGTTGAATAATACATTAATTGATAATAACAGCAATAAAATTAAGATTACCGGACTGCGTTTTAAAAATATATCTTCTAAAGATAATTTCCATAAATCAGCAAATGAGGGTAATATTTGGAATAGTGCCTACATTGAAGAAGTTAACATCTCTAGTGTTTTAAAAAATCTTCTTAATAGTGAATTTGTTTGTGAAAATGTAAAGATTGTAAGACCAATTTTAACGCATATCGAAGCTATCGATAGAGCGGATGTTCCTATTAAAGTAAAAGAAATTAAGCCCATTGATTTCCCTATTTCGATCAAAAATATGTCCATTGTCGATGCGGATATAGATTTTAGAGTGAAAACAAATGAGTATAAAGAGTTTGAAGTGTTTGATTTAACAAAAATGAATGCCAATATCAAGTCACTTAGCTATAATCCAAAGAACAACGATCTTTCATTTAATGCCAGTATGGAATCTGAATTCTATGAAAAAGGGCGATTGCATCTCGACATTCAATTAGATCAAAAAAATAAAAAGTCAAAAACATCCATCAAAGGAAAAGCAAACTCCATTTCTTTGCTCATTCTAAAAAACAAACTATCCCTAGTTGAGAAATTAAACTATAATGACGGAAGTATCCATGACCTTGTCTTCGACATTGAAATGCTAAACGATAACTTGAGTGGGGACATTGATTTAACTAATTTAGAAATAAATAAACTCAAAATCGGAGGCCCTGAAAGTGGAGATTATTTGACTTTTAAAGGTGACCAATTGCAACTATCTTTTTCAAAGAAAAAAGATAGTAAAGTAAGTATTGCTAATGTTAGCCTCACTCATCCTGACATTGATATACACTCATTTGTAAATAAAAATAATGCTAATTCAGAGAGTCAAAAGAGAAAGGATCTTTTAGTAAAAAAAGGAATATTTAATCCAAGTGCATTTATTGAAAACTTGGTTGTTATTGATGGGAAGATACAAGAGTATAGAGGCGAAGGCGACAAAGAGCTTTTGTTTTCATTTAAAAAATTGGACCTAGAAGCTAAAAAAATTGTTTTCTATGACAGTACAAATACAACCCTCCCCTTGGCGGTGGGTGAACTGGATTTTTCCATGCAAAACATAGTTGTTCATTCTTTCCCACAATTTAATTTAGATATTGATCGCTTTGAAATGGATTCTTCGAAGAAAAAAGCTATACTAAAAAACTTCTCATTTGTTAATAAAAATTCAGCTAAGGAATTCTTCAAAAGCTTGAAGTATAGAAAAGCATGGATGGCCTTAACTTTTCCAAAAATGGAATTAGACATTGATCTCTACGATTTTTTTAGTGCGCACCCACATATTCCATATGTAAATGTAGAGGAGGCTTATTTCAAAAATATCATCCCCCTCAATTTGATTGTTTCTGCCGATGAAAAACCTTTACCAAACAGAATGCTTGCTCAGGCAACATATCCTATTACGATCGATTCAATAAACATTAAAAATAGTAAACTGGATATTCAATTTATGGATGTGGGTAATAAACACGGACTGCTTCAATTTAATGATATAAATGCCAAGGTGAGTAATTTAACTACGGATAAAACGACTTGGTCGCGAAATAATGAGATGGACTGGATTATGGATGCAACCATGTGGAAAAGTGGAAAGATGCACGCTGAAGTAAATTATAAACTCGATTCGCCCACTGATGAATTTACAATGATCGCCAGTTTAGATAGTTTG
>JAHECK010000059.1 GCA_024641785.1 Flavobacteriales bacterium
AGTATCATTAAATGAAACAAGATCTTCGCCAAAAGCCACGAAGAAATCGAAATTATAGCTTCCAAAAGCTGATAGATCAATGCTTCCGTCGAAGGTATAAGTGAACTCCTCACCATCTTGAAGATCTTCTGTCAAGGTCATTTCTTCAAAAACAGCTAATCCATCATTGACACTGTACCCAATTGGAATTACAGTTCCGGAGGCTAATGTTTCTCCACAACCTAAGTGATAATATTTTAGAGTAACTGTGATCGACTCTGAATCGCTTAAATAGCAACTTGAAACGGGAAGTTCCGCTTCTTTCATATCGATATCTTTTGAAATAAATGGAGCTCCTATTCCAACTGCATGCCAGGCTTTTAAAGTTTGTAAAACCTCATCAGAACAAGCTCCATATAGATCTTCTGCACTTTGTACAGAGCCCATTCGTGCATCTGCAAATTGAGAGCTAGGCGTTAGATAAACAGACAGATTTCGATATGCAATGGCTCCTGCTTTTGTCATTCCTACTCCTTCCACAACATAGTCTTCACCAAAGTCAGTTGATCCACTTCCTCCCTCACTTAATAGATAAAACCATTTGTTTTGAACACTACTATTGGTATGAACTCCACCGTTATCTTCTTCTCCATCGACCCAATGCGAACCCAAATAGGTATCAGGGTCATTAACAGAATTAGGATCGGACATACTTCTTAATGTAAAATTTGCTCTTCCGATCATCCAGTCAGCTGAATCAACTCCTAAACCATAAAATTCAATTGTTGTTCCAAAAATGTCGCTAAAAGATTCATTAAGTGCACCGGATTCGTAAGAATAGATAAGTCCGGCAGAATTTCCGGTTACTCCATGTGAAAATTCATGACCAACTACATCAATGGAGGTTAATGGATTATTCGCGCCATCACCAAAGGTCATAAATGAGCCATTCCAGAAAGCATTAAAATAATTGATACCATAATGAATATAACTTACCATTTGAGTTCCCTGGTTATCAAAGCTATTTCTTCCATGCTCATTTAAAAAATAATCATAGGTCATTTCCATTCCCCAATGGGTATCCCCTGCTGCTTCATCTATTTCATCATTGGCATTATCCCAGTAATTATCATCATCTGTAAAGTCTACAGCGCCTCCATATTCTTCAGCTTCCTCGAGATTATAAGTATAGATCCCTCCTCCTCTTGAGCTATCATGAAGTATAAAGCCTTGATTAAGAATTCCGGTTGAATCAGTAATAATATCCTGTTCATAATGATAACGAGTATTGGCAACTCCATTTGATTCGTTATGCTGAATCCCTGATTGAGTGAAGGAAATTTGACCATTAAGGGCATCAACAAAAACGATCATTCTCATTTTTTCGCCTTTAGCATAAATATCAAATTTCCAGTTTAATCCATATTTACTTCCATCCTGACTATATCTTTCTTCAGCAAAAACTAGATCGCCATTCGGAAAATAAGTCGCGTCGGGATCGTTTTTAATCCTTTTGATCAAGGTTTCCATTTCAGGATCTTCCCAGAAATATTGATCAGCACCAATAAAATCTAATGCTTTATTAAGCGCATTTGCTTCAGAAAGTTGATTTTGAGAGGTACTTTGAATGCCTTTCACCAATCTTCCATTCGCTTTGATTTTTCCATTTGCACCTATATGAAGCAATAATTGAGCACCTTCTATTTTCACTCCGGAATGCATTTGCTGATAACGATAATGCTGAGTTCGGATGGCATCCTCTTCCATTCTGACCAATTCAAATTGATCTTCAGCACCTAATTTACTATATTCAGAAATGGCTTCAGTAATTTTTGAAGGGTCTTTAGATTCAATCGATTTTATCTGATACCAATTTTCATTTGCATCGATACTTTGAACCTTAATTTTATTTTCTGATTGTGCGAAAACACTAATAAACAATATGCTTGCAAAGCTTGCTAAGTAAAATCTCTTCATAATAAATCTTGATAAATTCCCTATTTGTAGGAGCTAAAAATACGGTTTAAAAATTATATCTATTAACCCAAATCATGTTTATACATAATAACGAAAATTATGCTATTGCAGAATGATTCTTTTAGTGATGTATTTATTATCATTTTTAACCTTAAGAACATAGATCCCTTTTATCAAATGAGAAAGATCAAGTTCATAAATCGCATCATTTTGAAGCCCGTTTTTGTCAATGAAAACAACTTTTCCTAAAGCATCAATAATCGAAATTTGAATATCTCCATCCATGTCTTTGAAATCAATGAACATATTGCCATTACTTGGATTAGGGTAAACAGATAAACTGGAGGATGCTAATTTATTCTCATCAATTCCAACAAAACCATATCCGAAACGGATGTTATCCATATAGCTATTATCTCCATTTGAACCCGAAACAGGGTCTTCTTCATTTCGAATAAAGTTCTTGCTCTCGAAACAAGCTTCAAAAATACTTCCGGCATATTGATCTAAATCGACATAATGTGTTAAATAAGGATCGTCTGTATAAGTAGTAGGATGGTATTGTTCTCCTATTTGTTCACCGTCGACGAGCAAGCGCAAACTACTTACAAATTCGGGTCTGTCTTCTCCATATAATTCGTTCCAATATTCAGAATGAAATTGCTTAAGGTCGAAAGCTAAGTTAACCTGGTTCCAATCTGAAGCATCTACACAGAAACAAACTTTCGAATTATACTCAGGATTAAGCGTGAAATTCTGATCTTCATTATCTGGCCAATCGATAGCATTTATATCCACATCAAGTCCAGTCATTTTATATCCTTTTGTCCCTGTATTATCTGCAAGTGAAGTAATTTTAGCCTGAGCATGGCTTCCTATTTCAACATAAAAAGAATCCGGGGAAAAGTCATAATCTTCAAAACCAACACTAGAACCGCTTTCGAAAGTAACAGTATGATTTATTGTTTTTGTTTGATTTGGACTCAAAAAGTCAACCAATTGATCATTCACATAAAAAAGCACTTCAATTTCATGGTTTCCAAATTCACTAAGATCGATCAAACCATCATAGTATAATTCATCCCAAACTTCCATATCTTCCGTTAAAACAATCTCTTCTAATACTGGAGTTCCGCCATTATCAGAATAACCTATTTTTATTACACTCCCTTCAGATAAAACACTTTCACAACCAAAAATGCTATTATAAATAAAAACCAATTCCATTTCTTCCATTTCCAAATAACAACCTGATTCAGGTAATACAATATCTAGCTCACCATCGAAAAAACCGGTTGTATTTCCTAATCCAACGGCATACCAGGCTTTAATTGTTTGGATCACTTCTTCTGAACAATCGCCATAAAGATCAGCTGCAGCGGCAATGGAACCTAAACGAGCGTCGTTATAATCTGAACTCGGAGTTAGATAAACAGATAGATTCCGATAAGCGATCTCACCTGCTTTAGTAATTCCAATACCATCCAATTCGAATGGAGTTTCATTATCGTTTATACCGCTACCACCTTCACTTAATAAATAGAACCAATAATTTTGCACCCCGCTATTAGTATGCACTCCGCCCCCATCTTCACTCCCATAATACCAAAAGTCACCGTGATAAGTATCCGGATCATTAAAATTATTCGGATTATCCAGATCTCTAAAATGGAAATTTGCCAAACCCATTGCCCAATCGGCATCTTCATCTAATGCATAAAATTCTACGGCCGTTCCAAAAACATCACTAAAGGATTCGTTTAAAGCACCCGACTCATTCTCATAGATAAGATCAGCGGTATATTGGGTAACGGCATGAGAAAACTCATGTGCAACAACATCAATAGAAGTTAATGGATTGTTATTTCCATCCCCAAAACTAACGCCAAATCCATCCCAGAAAGCATTAGAAAAGTTTTCGCCCAGATGGACAAAGCCCCTAATTAATCCGCCATTTCCATTATGACTATCTCTTCCATGATTAATAAGGAAATAATCATAAGACATTTCTAAACCCCAGTGCGCATCACCTGCTGCATCATCCATAGCATCATTCGCATTGTCCCAGAAATTATCATCATCCGTAAATTCGATAGCAAGAAACTGATCATCCCCTTGCTCTAAATTTTTGGTTTTAATATTTCTTTCTGAATCATATAAAATGAATCCTTGATTTGCAGCGCCTGTTGAATCAGTAGTGATTTGTTGTTCTCCTGAATAACGAGTAAGTGCAGCACCTATAGATGCATCGGATTGAATTCCTGATCTGCTAAAGGAAATAGCTCCATTAAGAGCATTTACATAAACGAATGTTCTTTGTTTTTCACCTATTGCATAAATATCGAATTTCCAGTTTAATTGGTATTGACCTCCATCTTGAGTATAATTTCTTTCTGCAAAAACAAGTTCTCCTGTAGGAAAGAAACTTGCATTTTGATCATTTTTAATTTCTTTAATATAATTCTCTGCATTTGCATCTTCCCAATAGTAATGTTCGGCATCAATAAAATTTAGCGCATTTTCCAAAGCTAATTCTTCACTAATCTGACTTTGAGAAACTGTATTGATACCCCTTACTAATTTTCCATTAACGGTTACCGGTCTATCTTCAGCTATATGCAATAACAACTGAGCTCCTTCCACTTTTACTCCTTCATGATATTGCTGATATCGATAATGCTTCATGCCTAATTGATCCTCTTCAGATCTAATTAATTCCACATCATCCTTCTCACTTAATTTTAATTGATCACTAATGCTTTCTAAAATTTCTTTTGGCTGTGTGCTTTGATTATTTTTTAGTTGAAACCAGTTTTCTTTAGCGTCTAAAATTTTTATAATTCTATTTGACTGATTTTGAGCATTGATCGATAACGTTACAATTAATGTAACTACTAATAAATATATTTTTTTCATTGGAAAAATTAAAATAAAGTTGATGCTTTTATAGGGTCGTATAAAATTACACTATTTTTTTATTCGAAAGTGTGACCTTTGTCTCAAAATAATTATAGCGTATTATTGCCTCATGAAAAACATCGTATTTATTTGTGTTGAAAACTCGAATAGAAGTCAAATGGCACAAGCTTTTGCTATTATTCACGGAAAGGATATTAAGGCATTTAGTGCAGGTTCTAAACCTTCAGGAATAGTAAATCCAAAAGCCATCAAGGCGATGAAGGAAATAGGCTATGATCTTGCACAACATAAGTCTACATCTACGGATGAATTACCTAGCGTGAAGTTCGATTATTTAGTGACAATGGGATGTGGTGATGCATGTCCTTTTGTACCGGCGAAAAACAGGATCGACTGGAATATTCCCGATCCAAGAAATATGAATGAAACAGAATTCACAGAAATAAGAGACCTTATCGAAAAGCAAGTAATTGAATTAGTAGAAAAAATAAATATTGAAAAATGAATAAAAGATTAAAATTACTCGATCGTTATTTAACCTTATGGATCTTCCTGGCGATTGCGATCGGAGTTGCAATAGGGGTTATTTTTCCTGGCTTTTCAGGCTTTATAAATTCCTTTTCATTTGGTTCAGTAAATATATTATTGGCTTTTGGTTTAATATTAATGATGTATCCTCCTTTAGCAAAAGTAGATTACAGTTACTTACCTAAAGTTTTTAAAGAAAAACGACTTATCAGTTTATCCCTTGTTTTAAACTGGATCTTAGGTCCTTTTTTAATGTTTTTTCTTGCCATCCTTTTTCTCGGTGATCATCCCGGTTATTTAAGTGGAGTGATTCTTATTGGTATCGCCCGTTGTATAGCGATGGTGATCGTTTGGAATGATCTTGCCGGGGGAAGTCGTGAATACGCCGCAGGTTTAGTGGCATTAAACAGCATTTTCCAAGTTTTTACCTATAGTTTTTATGCCTGGATCTTCATTACCGTATTACCACCTTATTTTGGTTACGAAGGGTTAGAAGTAAATATTTCGATGGGGGAAGTCGCACAAAGTGTTCTCATTTATTTAGGTATTCCATTTTTAGCAGGGTATATCAGCAGAAAATGGCTCACAAAAGCGAAAGGAGAAGAATGGTATCAGCATCATTTTATTCCGAAAATCAGTCCGATCACATTGATCGCTTTACTTTTCACCATCATTCTTATGTTTAGTTTAAAAGGCGAAATGCTGATAGATATCCCTTTTGATGTTGCTTTAATTGCCCTTCCATTAGTTCTTTATTTCGTCATAATGTTTTTCTTAAGTTTTTTCCTAGGAAAATGGATGGGAATCGATTATGCTAAGAACACTTCGGTAGCATTTACTGCATCAGGTAATAATTTCGAATTGGCGATCGCGGTCGCAATTGCTATTTTCGGATTAAATTCGGATCAGGCATTTGCAGGTGTTATTGGACCATTAGTAGAAGTTCCTATCCTAGTATTGCTGGTGAAAGTTTCATTATACTTTAAGAAAAAGTATTACGCTAAATAGTTCGATTGATTTTTTATCTTAGTCAGGAAAATGAGTTAAGGAATTGATTCAGTTTCGATAGATTCGCAATCAATGGATAAACTTCCTGAGTTAAACAAAATAATCTTACCTGCTTTCCTTACTATAACAAGATCGAAGCGATTTAAAGGTGCAATATATTCAAATGCCAGTAGCTTCTCACTTCCTCGTATTGAAAGTAAAAAACTTAAAAAATATAAAGCCTTTTTTGATCTAAGGGAGGAATTTCCACTCAGTTATTTTTATTTACTTTCTCAAGTTGTGCAAGTGAATCAAATGCTCAATAAGGGCTTCCCATTGCCTATTCCCGGAATGATCCATCTGGAGACTCATATGACTTATTTAGCAGAACCAATGGAGGAATCAGCTCTTCAGATTGTAAGTGATGTCATTATAGATAACAAAGAAGAAGGATCATTGTTACCCTTATTTATTGAAAGTTATTTTCAAAATGGAATAAAGATCGTAGAAGCTAGAAGTCGCTATTTAGTTAAAAGAAAAAGCAATAAAAAGAAGATCAAGTCTGAAATAATCGAGGAAAATGAATCTGATGCTACCAATTGGCTCACATTTAAATGGTTATTAAAAAATAACATTGGGTTAAAGTATGCTCGTCTTTCCGGAGATTATAATCCAATCCACATTGCAACACCATTAGCTTGGTTATTTGGATTTAAGAAAAAGATCATCCATGGCTGGTATTTATTGAGTCGTGCTGTTTCGGAAATTGAAAAGGAAACAAATATGCCTGCAAAATCGATCGAAGTCAATTTTTTAAAGGCTGTAAATATTCCTTCCAAAGTTGATTTTGAGTTCCGATTAAGCAATCGGCGTAATTTAGAGTTTCAAATTAAGCTTAAAAAGGAAGATGAAGCATCTGTTTCGGGATATATTTCATGATTTATGTCTAAATTTTCGCTGCTAAATTGTTTGTTTTCAATCGCTTTCATAAAAGAATAAAACATATTTAAAAAAGGAGTAGAAAACGCTTTCTACATTTTAAAAAATATCTACATTTGCATCCGTTCAAAAGAATATAAGTTCTAATAAGCCTCCATAGCTCAGTTGGTCAGAGCAGCTGATTTGTAATCAGCAGGTCGTTGGTTCGAATCCGACTGGGGGCTCTTTTTTCACCCAGATCCAAGAGTGGATCTGGTTTTGTTTTTTTAATGGGGAGATACTCAAGCGGCCAACGAGGGCAGACTGTAAATCTGCTGGTTTCACCTTCGCAGGTTCGAATCCTGCTCTCCCCACCAATACCAACCATTTGCTTTGAGTAGAGCAAATATAAATTGCGGGAGTAGCTCAGTTGGTAGAGCATCAGCCTTCCAAGCTGAGGGTCGCGGGTTCGAGTCTCGTCTCCCGCTCAAAGAATTGAAGCCTTATCGAAAGATGAGGCTTTTTTGTTTTCATAAAAAAAGCCCGATGAAATCTATATCCATCGGGCTTTAATATTTTTAGAAAGATCTATTTTATAAATGGTGTTTCACTACTTATGATCACCACCGATTTAACATTTAAAGGATAATTTTCTACTTCTTTATCCTCATCTAGTAATTCTTTTGGAAGTTCTTCCTTCACTTGATTTGAATAGCTCATCGGAGATTTCGTATTGTTTTTTAAACTAGCAGCTAAAGCTTTAGCCTCGCTTTTATCTGTAACGATTACGATATCCATGTTCTCGGTCTGTAAATACTTCTTAATAGCTGTATTTACGTCCTCAAGCGTTGCTTTATCAAGCAGAGCGTCAAGTTCTTTTATATAATCAGTACGACCATAAAAATGTGAATCCATTAAAAATCCAAGTTCTTTTTCGGGTGTTTGAATATATAGTTTGATGTAACTTTTTAAGAATTGTTTTGTCTTCTCAAATTCATCTGCATCCATTCCATTTTCACGAAGCATGTCAATTTCTCTAAGCGCTATGCGAATTGCAAAATGTGCATGACCTACTGAAATATCACCTAATTCCGGATATTGCATTTTCAATGATTCAGCGATCTGAACCGGACGAATCCATATTGCGAAATAATTGTTGGCTCTCGGAATCCCTGTAACCGGTAACATATTTCTTCCTCCGTTATCATACCATTCGATATAACTATAGTCACCATAATTCATTGAGCGTTTTTCACGAATCTTTTCGTAAAGTTTGCTATACGATTTACGGTGCTCACCTAACCATGAATTAGCAATCATCAATGCTGCGAATTCATCATCAGAACGTGTAATATCAATAGGATAACCGGTAAAAATAGCCGATCCTAGCGCTTCCTCTTTCTCAATGATTTCAACGTTAATTCCTTCTGGCATTTTTGCTTTTGGAATTTCAACAACAGGTACGGTAGTAGCTGAAAGATTAGCTAAATCCGTAGCTAATTTACTAGCAAATTCTTTTGGATAATCACCTGATATTCCAATGGAAACATTGTTATTGGTAAAATACTTTAGATAATGTTCTTTTACATCATCCAGTGTGATCGATCCTACGCCATCTACTGTTCCAATAACCATATGAGAATAAGGCGTTCCTTTAAATAGCATTTCTTCCAAAGCCATTTTTGAAAACTCTTCATCTGAAGAGGCTCTGATCACCTGAGTCAGATAATTTAAAGTATTCGATTTTACCCGACTAAAATCTGCTTCATCAAAAGTTGGAGAGAGTATCAAACCCGTCATGATCGGATAAAACTCGTCGATAAAATCTTTTGGAAAAGCAAAAGTGAGTGTACTAACTTCCTTATCCGTATTATCGTAATAATAAGCAGCCATAGGATAGATCATATTATTGATCTCTTCCTTGCTGTAAGCACTTGTTCCTCCTTCCATCATGGTAGAAGCTGTAAGGCTTGTAAGACCTTCTTTGCCTGCAGGATCAACTACAGAACCATTGTTAAATCGAACTTTAACAACAATTTTATTCGACCCCTTTTTCTCTAAATTAATAACTTCAATTTGAGCAAATGATGCACTAAACATCAATAATCCCAAAACTAGCAGTAATGTCTTTTGTATCGTCTTCATTATTTGATCCCTCCTTCTTTTTGTGATGAAATGGTTGAAATAGTAAGGTGTTCAGAAACAAAATATTTCTCTGCTGCCTTCATAATATCAGATGTTGTAACCTTATCATACGAATCATAGATTCGATTATAGGATTCAGCATCTCCGCTTAACCAAATAAAATAGGCCAGATTATCCGCAATTGATGAAGCATTATCCGCTCCCATTGCTGCACTATATTTAAGCTTAGATTTTGTTTGTGCTAATAAAAGAGAATCAACAGCAATGGTTTTAACCTGATTCAATGCCTTATCGATCTCATCTTTTACATATTGCATATCTTCTTCATTTATCACTGAAGCTGAAACAGAGTATAAATAAGGATCGCGGGTAAAAAAGAAACCTCCATTAATATACCGAACTTTTGCTTCGTCTAAAACCAGTTTTTTATAAAGATCTGATCGATCAGAAAATAATATGGTAGATACTACATCTAAAGCAGCTACTTCCAAAGAGGTATCAGTAAAAGCAGGACTTTTATAATTCAACTCAAGATAGGGAGGAAAACCAGCCATCTCAACATGAGCGTAGCGTATTTCTGTTTGTGGAGCTTCCGCCGGAATAGCAGATGCAAAATCCCCTTGTTCCCAAGATCCAAAATACTTTTGGGCTAGAGCATAAACGCTATCAAATTTCACATCCCCCACAACCAATATAGTAGCGTACTCAGGACGATAGAAATGGTCGAAAAACTCCAATGAATATTCATATTGATTAGGCATATCTACAACATCATCCCAATATCCCATAGTAGTATGACCATAGGTGTGATCTTTGAATGCCTGTTCAACCGTTTTTTCATTTAAAACAGAATAAGGACTTGCATGATTTTTAGTATACTCCCCTTTTACTGCACCGGCTTCTGTTTTGAAATCATGAACAGAATAATTTAAATTCATAAATCGATCCGATTCAATTTCGAACATTTTATCAAGCATCAACGCATTTCCTGTCATGTGATAGACTGTTCGATCTAACCAGGTATTTGCATTTGCAGATGCTCCAATCGATTTTAAAGCAGCACTATAATCATCGCTTGAATAATTATCGGTTCCTCTAAACATCATATGCTCAAAGAAATGAGCAAAACCTGTTTTACCATCTTCTACTTCATCCCGAGCACCAACACGCATTACAATTTGGAAAGCAGCCAGTCCCGGACTTGGATACTCAACAACCGCTACATTTAATCCATTCGCTAACTTCTTTTGTTGGATTGGATAGGGTAATATTTTTTCGACTGCATTTTCATTGTCTGCAGTAGAATCTGTGTTTGAACAGGCTGCAAATAATAGCAGAAAAGTCAAACCATAGATATACTTAATCATCGTTTATAATTTTACTTATTAATAAATACTAATTCTTTGATGGAAATTCAATTTGAAAATTTTTCAGAGCCTAAAGGTAGGTAAATCTGATAAATCCTGAAGTTGAATTTTAAAATTGGGATAAACGGAATATCCAATCTTCAAATGCACTAATAATTAGTCAGACGATCGTATTACATAGCCAATTCTTTCTGGTCTTTCATTTGATTCACCTCTGTTTTTAATTGATCCAAGGCGTTCTCAAATTCGATCAAGTCCATAGAAATAATTTTTTTAGTGCTTTGGAAGTTTGCGTTTAGAGAAGCAAATAGCGCTTTGTAATAGTTAACACCATCTGATAAATTAGCACAAAAATTGACTAAATACTGCTCTTGTTTCTTCGTCATTGAGATTCTGGCTTCCTCTATTTTATTCTTTAGGAAATCAATATAAATACCCAACTCCTTAATAAACATATTAGGCCGGTCATTTCTTTCGATCACATTTGATCTTCCATAAATATGATCGATCATTTCTCCTAATTTCAAAGTCCTGGAGAAGTAGGCAATATTTGGTCCGGGACAAACCGATACGCCTTCCCCTTCAACTTTAGTATCAAGATCATATTTTAATAAGGCTGCTGTTCCTAAGCCAACGCAAGTGCATGATTTTTCAACTACTTTATTATAATTGAATTTATAGACTTCTGGACTTAAGTCCTGCTCTTTAAGTTCCTTTATCTTTAAGTGTTGGTATTGTCTGGATGCGGTACAAAGTCCAATTTCAGTATAATCCTTATTTAAGGCCACAAATTTCTTCGGACATGAACTTCCGGGTCTGCCTTTTGCAATAAAAGATGCTTTTTCAATGTCTTTTGTATTTGCTTTTAAGCTATAAAAAGGAACTCCAAGAGGAGAAATATTACTCAGATACACATCTTCTTCCTTGGCTATTTCCAATTTTTTCAATGTCCCGCTATCGACTGTAGTTGCTTCCGGTACTAAAAGAAAAGGAGTTCCCCACCCTACTGAATCGACTTGATATTGATCGATGAGGAATTGATGTTCTTCAGCAGTACCTACTCCACCCTGAGCACTTATTTTAATTTTCAATTCAGATCTTGGTAAGATCCTCTCTTTCGCTTCTAAAGCAGGAACTAATACCTCGTTAAGAGCATTCCATAATTCATGCTTTTTCTCTTTAAATTCTTCTAGGATCGGACCTAATAAAAAACCATCTGATGCAAAGGCATGTCCTCCACAATTCAAACCCGACTCAATTCTAAATTCAGAGACCCATAAACCTTTTTTAGCCAAGAATTTTCCCTGGATCAAAGCCGATCGGTAGTCGCTTACTTTAAGTACAATTTTCTTTTTGATCCTTCCATCCTGATTCGGATAAAAATCATCGAATTGCTCAATATAACTGTATAATCGAGGATTCATGCCGGCCGAAAGGATCATTGAAGAGCTTAGATCACTCATCGCAAAACCTCTTAGCGCTGCATGTGCATCATTGAATTCGTTAGCTAGTTGGGTTCCATTCAAAAAATTATCCTTATCCACCTTCGTCATGATATTTACATCGATGCTCCCCATGGAAAGTTTATCTTTTAACCAATTTCCAACTTCCTGTAGATTAAAATTAGCGGCTATTTTATTTTTAAACTCTTGTTTAATTTCAGAACTATTTGGAAGCATAGCAAAATAGGCCTTCAGATCATTGCTTTTTTCGATACCGATACTCTTTAGTTCCTCAAATTTTTTGATGGCCAGATCATTCATCAAGTTTAAATAAGAAGTAATTCTTTTAGCCCGGAAATCTTCAATTTTATCTGAGATCTCCTGATAGGGAATTTCAAACTTGCTACAATACATTTCCCTTAATTTCTCAAGAATAATGTCGTCCACTAAAGAAATTACAGAATCGATGCCTAAATGAGCTACTTTTAATGGAGTATCAATGGTATATGCAATTCCCATCACAGGAATATGAAATGAATGCGCTTTAAAGGTCATAAAAAAAAATATTTTTGAAAAGTTACCTTATTAATTCGGAGCGCAAGTAGCAACTTAAAACAGAGCTATTCTATGACATAATACCATTTTTCTTTTATAGGCTTTTTGAATTTAAAATTAGTTTGAGTTATAACATAAAAAAAACCACTCGGAAGTGGTTTTAATTTATTTTTTGAAGATCCTATTTTTAGATCGCTGCTAAAGCCGCTTCATAATTTGGCTCTTGGGCAATTTCAGGAACTTGCTCTGTATAGACTACCTTTCCATTCTCATTTACCACAACAACTGCTCGTGATAAAAGTCCATTCCATTTTCCATCGATGATGGTTACACCATAGTCTTTACCAAACTTATCATTTCGATAATCCGACAAAGTGATTACATCATTTAAACCTTCTGCAGCACAATAGTTTTGCTGGGCAAAAGGAAGGTCTTTAGAAATACATAAGACTTTGGTGTTTTTTAATTTTGAAGCTTCTGCATTAAAACGTCGCACTGAAGCCGAACAAATTCCGGTGGCGATACTTGGAAATATATTTAAAATCACTTTTTGTCCTTTGAAATCAGCTAAAGAAGCGGTAGTGAAATCTCCTTTCACCATCGTAAAATCAGAAGCATTAGATCCTGTTGATGGCAATGAACCTACAGTATTAATTGGATTACCTCCTAAAGTTATTTGTGTCATAATTTATTTTTTATCAAATTTAATAGACTACAAAATTAAGGAATCATTGCTATAAAGCGACTTCTTTGAAGGAATAATATGAGAAATATTTAATGGAATAAAATGAGACTTCTTAAATAAAATGTAGGATGAATAAATTTTTAATTTTATATTTAACAAGCGCATTAATTTTATTATCATGTGGTTATTTACAAAATATGGTTATTATGCAATTGTAAAGGATTATGATGATAACAATGTATATTGGTTAAGAGCTCGATTAGAAGTAGATCTAAAGAATGTTTTAAAATTAATTCAGCTTGAAGATCCGGAAATCATTCATAAAGAATATGCGGACTATAAGTACAGAATTAAATTATCCAAGAAAGAATTTTTAGAATTCATGAGCACTATTGCCGACAATCTGGATTATTCGAATTTCAAAAATATGATGGACGATAATACAGAACAAAGGCATAAAATTTTTGCTTACTACGAAGTCTATAACGTTCTGGCAGAGCATTTCGATAAATAGCTTTGAAAAGTAGCTAGTAATTAACAGCTAGCAGCAATTAATTAGTAGTTCGAGTTTTGAATTGAAATGTGAAAGTGACACCTTTATTGAACACTTCCTAAGCTTTATTCATGCATTCATTCATTTAGCCTTTTAAGCTACTACAAATTAAAATAATTTCATCTGATCTTCTTCCTGATCCTCAATTGATTTAATTACCTTCTTTGGCTTAGTCTTTTCTTTTTTACCCGGCTCTTTTTTCTCTTCGATCACAAATTCTACGGTTTCACTTTTTTCAGAGTCATCCATTTCAACAGTCTCTTCTTCAATTGGATTTACTATTTCAAACTCAATATCTTCAACGTTAGAATCCTCCACTTCCTCTTCTACTTCTACTTCGGGAGTTTCATTTTCAACTTTATCAATGAGTTCCCAACTGTCTTCAGGATCGCTTGGAAGCAAAACTATTTCTTTTACCGGCAATTTAGTAAGCTGATTTCCAAGGATTTTCATCCCTTTAACATCTATAAAATCTTTTAAACTAATTACTTTTTCATTTAAATTCTTAGTCTCTTTATATTTTTTCGAATAGTTAACTTCAATTTTCGGGTTATAATCAGTACTCACAACGTCTAAATAAGCCCCTTCTTCCTCGGAAATAAAATGAACCATTTTATCGCTTGTTACTTCACATAAAAAGCGTTTAACATAATGCAATTTCTTATCAGGATCATAATAGACTGTAGTAATTGGGTGATCCGGATTCCATTTTTCAATAAGCAGTAATCCATCATCAAATCGATTTCCCAAATCAAAATTTGAAAGTCGATATGCTCCTGTATTATAGATAGTCAAAATCTTATTTCCACCTTTAAATGAACCTAAAAGCTTTCCTCTACCTTCGTCGTTTAATCGTCCTACTATTTCATCATACCAGATCTTTCGAGCGCCAAGCGTTGAATTCCCTACTTCTTTTTGAGTTACTTTACTAATAATTTCTTTTGTAACTCTATTCCCCATTGAGGATCTTCCTTTGATCAGAAGTTCGCTGAAATCGATTTCGAAGCGAAGTTTTTTAAGATGATTCCGAGGTCTTAAATTGATAATTACGACTTCCCTTTCTCCATTTGGATGTACCGATAAGTAATGCACTTTGGAACCAGCTACTCCTTTAGTCATCGGATACATCTTATCTCTTGTAATCGAATTAACCGTAAATCGTTTCATGAAACTTGCTCCATTTTTACCATTCTGATAGATCATATGATAAATCGTTCGATTATCTCCCTGCTTCCATAATCCTACATAAAGCAAATTCTTGGCGATGAATTTTTTATCAGCGATCTGAGTAACCATCATATGGCCATCTTCGGTAAAAGCAATAACATCATCGATCTCTGAACATTCGGCGATATAATCATCCTTTTTAAGTGACCAACCTATAAAACCTTCAGCTAAACCAGCATATAGTTTTTTATTCGCTACAATCACTTTTTTAGCCTGAATTGTATCAAACATTTTAATCTCTGTCTTTCGCTCTTTGCCCTCGCTATATTTATCTTTCAGGTTTTTAAAATAAGCGATCGCATATTCGACCAAATGAATTAAATGATGTTCAACTACTTTTAATTCTTCTTCTAATTTGCGTATAATTTCATCTGCCTTAAAGGCATCGAATTTTGAAATTCGTTTAATTTTTATCTCTGTAAGTCGAATAATATCTTCTTGTGTAACTTCTCTTTTTAAATGACTTACAAAAGGTTTTAAACCTTTGTCAATCGCAGAGATCACTCCTTCCCATGTTTCCTCTTCTTCAATATCACGATAGATCCTGTTCTCGATAAAGATCTTTTCCAAAGATGAATAATGCCAGCTTTCCTCGAGCTCCCCTTTTCGAATTTTAAGTTCTAATTCAAGTAGTTTAACCGTTTTATCTGTCGAAAATTTTAATATTTCAGATACACCAGCAAATCGAGGTTTATCATCAATAATTACAGCTGAATTAGGAGAGATCGACACTTCGCAATCGGTAAAAGCATAAAGTGCATCAATGGTTTTATCCGGTGATATCCCGGGAGGGATGTGAATCATTATTTCAACATTCTCCGCAGTATTATCCTCTATTTTCTTGATCTTTATTTTCCCTTTATCGTTCGCTTTGATAATCGAATCGATAATACTTGAAGTGGTCGTTCCATAAGGAATCTCATATACAATAAGGGTCTTCTTATCATCTTGTCTGATCTTCGCTCTTACTCGAATTTTCCCTCCTCTAATCCCATCATTATATTGAGAAAAATCGGCCATTCCACCCTGAATAAAGTCAGGATATATTTTTGGAACTTTCCCTCTTAAAATATCAATTGATCCATTAATTAATTCGATAAAATTATGAGGAAGTATTTTACATGCTAGTCCTACCGCGATACCTTCAGCACCTTGGGCAAGTAACAATGGGAATTTAACAGGTAAAAATTCCGGTTCTTTATTTCTCCCATCGTAGGAAGCCAGCCAATTGGTTGTTTTCTTATTAAATACAACTTCTAAGGCGAATTTTGATAAACGTGCTTCGATATATCTGGAGGCTGCAGCGCGATCACCGGTAAGAATGTTTCCCCAGTTACCCTGCATATCGATAAGCAGGTTCTTTTGACCAACCTGAACTAAGGCGTCACCAATTGAAGTATCACCATGAGGATGATATTTCATGGTATTTCCAATCACATTGGCCACCTTATTATACCTTCCATCTTCGAGTTCGAACATACTATGAAGAATCCTTCGCTGCACGGGTTTTAATCCATCCATCAAGGCTGGAACCGCTCTTTCAAGGATCACATAGGATGCATAATCTAAAAACCAATCTTTAAACATTCCCGATAAAGGGATGATAGAACTATCTTTTTGATTTTCTAACTCATTATTATCTTGTTCAAGATTTTTCTCTTCGTTCTCTTCGCTCATTCCACTAAATTTTGACTTCTTCTACCAGGTCTTTTTCTATTTTAAGATTCTCAATAATAAACTCTTGTCTATCGGGAGTATTCTTACCCATATAAAACTCTAGAATTTCTTCAATTTTTGATTCGTGACTTAAAGTTACTTGTTCTAAACGGATATCCGGACCGATAAAGTTCTTGAATTCATCCGGTGAAATCTCTCCTAAACCTTTAAATCGGGTAACTTCAGGGTTTACTCCTAAATCCTTCATTGCACTTCGCCTCTCTTCTTCCGAATAGCAATAGATCGTTTTTTTCTTATTACGAACTCTAAATAAAGGGGTTTGGAGAATGTAAACATGACCTTTACTAACTAATTCAGGAAAAAAGCGGAGAAAGAAAGTAAGAATAAGCAATCGAATATGCATTCCATCCACATCTGCATCAGTAGATATCACTACATTATTATATCGAAGGTTATCCAGGTCATCTTCAATATCCAGTGCTGCCTGAATTAGGTTAAACTCCTCATTTTCATAAACCACTTTCTTACTCAGTCCATACGAATTCAATGGTTTTCCACGCAGACTAAAAACCGCCTGAGTATTTACATCGCGTGATTTTGTGATCGATCCACTTGCAGAATCCCCTTCTGTAATGAAAAGAGTGCTTTCCATACGACGTTCATGTTTCTGATCATTGTAGTGCACTCTGCAATCACGAAGTTTTTTATTATGCAAATTGGCTTTCTTTGCTCTGTCTCTCGCCAATTTCCGAATTCCTGATAGATCTTTACGTTCTTTTTCAGAACTCTTAATTTTATCTTCAATTACACTTGCAATATCAGGATTCCGGTGAAGAAAATTATCTAAACGCTCTTTCAAAAAGTCACCGATAAAGGCACGTATTGATTTTCCATCCGGCTCTATTTCCTGAGACCCAAGCTTTGTTTTCGTTTGTGATTCAAATACAGGTTCAATTACCTTTATGCTAACCGCAGCATAAATAGACTGACGAATATCCACCGCTTCATAGTTTTTGCCATAAAAGTCTTTTATCGTTTTAGCAACTGCTTCCCTAAAGGCACTTTGATGAGTTCCTCCCTGTGTGGTATGCTGTCCATTTACAAATGAACTATAATCTTCTCCGTAGGATGTAGTATGTGTAAATGCAACTTCAATATCCTCTCCTTCCAAATGAATGATGGGATATAAAGGATTTCCATTCATGTTATTCTCCAAAAGATCTTTTAGTCCATCTTTCGAATTATACTTTTGTCCGTTAAATTCAATCGTTAATCCACGGTTCAAATAACAATAATTCCAAAAAAGCTTTTCAATAAAAGGAAGCTGATATTTATAATTTTTGAAAATCGACACATCCGGTTTAAATTCAAAAAAAGTACCGTTTGCTTGCTTTGAATCGGCCAATTGAGCATCATTTACAAGCACTCCAACATCAAATTCGGCTTCCTTCTTTTTGCCATCTCGATATGAGATCACTTTAAAATAAGAGGAAAGTGCATTTACTGCTTTTGCTCCTACCCCATTTAAACCCACTGTTTTTTTGAAGGCTTTCGAATCGTATTTTCCTCCGGTATTTATTTTTGAAACACAATCGATCACTTTTCCTAAAGGAATTCCACGACCATAATCTCTAACACTTACGATTCCGTCGATTATTTTAATTTCAATCTTTCTTCCATTACCCATCACAAATTCGTCGATGGAATTATCGATGATCTCTTTCAACAATACATAGATCCCATCATCCTGTGATGAGCCATCTCCTAATTTTCCAATATACATCCCCGGCCGTAATCGGATGTGCTCTTTCCAATCCAGGGAACGGATATTCTCCTCACTATAATTTACTTCTGCCATAAAATTTTGGATTTTTGATCCGAACTCACGAAACAAAAATAAAAAGATTAACACTTATTGAAAGCCTTTAACTATGCCGTTTTTAACATAGTTATTAACCCGTCTTATTTTTTAAAATTCAACCTTTTCTGAGGCCTTTTGTATCCCTTGATGAACGTCAGATAATTGAAGAGAAAGCGATTGAATATCAATTAATATCTCATCTTCATAAGCCTCAGGATTTTTACCCTCGATAATAAATGCATTATACTCTTCAATAAAGCCAAAAAGAATATATCGCTCCTCTCCGGTTGATTCAAAATCATTCGAAATAAGCTCCCATTGATCAGAATTTAATCGAAAATACAAATAGATCTCATGTAAAAGATTATCTATTCCTTCTCCGGTATAGGGTTTCGATAATAAATATGCTTTTATAAATGTAAGGCCATTTTTTGATGAATGATTCAGTCTAGAATTTACTGAAACGCTATAAAAATCTCCTTTAGTAGGGAAACAACACAATTCCGTTTGAATATATTCATGTTGATCTAGGTTTATCGTCGCATACCTGCTGTGACCATCTTCAAAATATACTTTAATGTTTTCTGGTGAATACTTCAACCAGGAATAATTATTGAGGAGTTTTAATTGAGCAAATCCGTTTTGAATTTCATTTGTTTTATTCCGAAAATAGAGCTTTTCAAAATCACCATCCGATAAGAAATTTTGACCAAATACGTTGAAAACAAAAAAGATAAAAATGAATAGCAGAAAAATCTGTTTTATTAACAAAGGCTTTGTATTTTTATAGGGCACGCACAAATATAAAAAATCCAAATCGCAAATCTATGAAGTCATTGTTTATCAATCGCCATGCAAAGTCAAGTTGGAAGTATGGAAATCTAAATGATTTTGATCGTCCTTTAAATTCCAGAGGAATCCTTTCTGCCCAATTTATGGCTAAGAAATTAAAAGAAAAAGGAGAAGAATTCGATCTTATCATTTCTAGTCCGGCCAATAGAGCTTTTTCAACCGCCGAAGTTTTTGCAGAAGAATTTAATTATGAGCATTCTTTGATCGAAGAAGCACATAGTGTTTATCTTTCAGATCATGGTACGCTTTTAACGATCATCGATAATTTACCGGATACTTTTGATAAGATAATGATCTTTGGCCATAATCCTGGATTTACCAATTTAGCTAATGTTTTGACCGGTGGGAACTTAGGAAATATACCAACTTGTGGTATTATCAAAATTGATTTTGAAGTGGACAGCTGGCAGCATGTTATTCCGGGTTCCGGAATGATGGCATTTTTTGATTATCCGAAGCGATATAAAGAAATGCAATTGTTAGAAGAAGATTAAATTTTGAATTGTTTTCCATAGCCTAATTCAATTTTTAAATTTATTTCAAAAACTCTGTAACTGTCATCACTTTAATTAATACAGAGTAGGACTACATTTATTTTTCGCATAATTTTAAATGTGTTTAAATCAAATGAGTAACTTAAATCAACATTATATAGCAGTAATAGGCGGTTCAGTTGCCGGCTCTGAAGCAGCTATCCAATTAGCTGAAAAAGGTTTTAAAGTAGCTGTTTTCGATCAAATGGCCCTTCCTTATGGGAAGATTGAAGATGGGCTCCCAAAATGGCATGTTAAGCTTCGTGACAAAGAAGAAGGGATTATTGATCAAAAACTACAACATCCAAATATTCGATTTATTCCCAATTGTAGTTTAGGCAAGGATATTCAATTTGATAAGTTAGTAAATGAATGGAATTTCTCCGCTGTCATTTTAGCGATCGGCGCATGGAAAGATCGTCAATTAGCCATACCGGGAATTGAGAAATTCGTAAATAAAGGATTGATCTACCAAAATCAATTTATAAAATGGTT
>JAHECK010000060.1 GCA_024641785.1 Flavobacteriales bacterium
TCAATAATTCTCCAAGGATACTCGCATAAGAGGTATTTGCAGGGAAATAGGCATGGAATCTTGGATGTTGCCAATGAGTAAGTCCGGGAATGATCTTAGAAGTGATTATTTCTAAACTCTCTTCCATTGATTGAGGGTCATTTGGAGCTTGCTTTGAAAAAGCCGCCTTAATACTTCCCGGTTCAACAGATGATTTTACAGGATATTCTTCTATATTATCAAAATAGTCTGCCAAATAATCAACAAAACGATAACCCCATTTTCTAAAATCTTTACTATCTTCCATTTAATTTATTTAAAAGTAAATTCCATTTTGAGATTAAAAAGTACTTTCTAACTTCGTTCAGAATAATAAAGAGTATGAAGTTATATTACCTTATCAAGCTCATGCGGCCGGTAAATTTACTAATCATTGCTATTTCTATGCTAGCATTGAGGTATTTAATTCTTGAGCCAATTCTCTCCTCCCATAGTGTTTCCTTAATAATCAGTCATTTAGACTTTGTAATTCTAATATTAGGGACCCTAATGATAGCCGGAGCTGGGAATATAATAAACGACTATTTTGATATTCGTCCGGATCGACTTAATAAACATCATACCGTGATCGTTGGTAAAAACGTAAAACGCAGAGAGGCAATAATTTCTCATGCAGTCTTAAGCACTTTTGGATTTTTACTATCTGCCTATGTTGCGATCAAATATCATATAGCATGGATGCTTATATTTCAAATCATTGCGATTACGTTATTATGGCTTTATTCTGCAAGCTTTAAGAAATCATTTCTTTTTGGAAATTTGATCGTCGCATTTTTAACCGCATGTATTCCTTTAATGGTCTTAAGTTTTGATCTTCCTGTAATATTTAAGTCAAATGGATTTTCATTCCCCTATTTTAATGCCTCATTCCTTCCCTTTATTGAAGTATTTTACATCTTTATCAGCTATGCCGGCTTCGCTTTTTTACTTAATCTGATTCGTGAAATTCAAAAAGACATGGCCGATATGCGTGGCGATAAGGAAATTAATGCCCGCACGATGCCATTGGTCTTAGGGATACCTTCAACACGTAAATTCGTAAACTTTCTTAGTCTATTTACAATTCTTATTCTGGTCTATATACAACAATCTTATATGGCAGATAAGCTAAGTTCACTTTACATGCTTATCTTCATTATAACACCGATGATCTTTTCCAGTATAAAAATGAAAAACGCGACTAAATCAAAGCAATATTTAAAAGCGGCAAATTATACGAAATGGGCTATGGCTGGTGGTTTAGGTTACCTGCTTGTCTTTTACTTCATATTTACCAATCATTTTATTTTTTAATGCTCGATTTAGCGAATAAAAAGATCATTCTGGCATCAGCATCTCCAAGAAGAAAGGAATTAATGACCGGGCTTGATATCCCATTTGAAATTAGGGTTAAAGAATGTGATGAAAGTTATCCTGATACGCTGGAAAAAGAGAAAGTTGCCATTTACTTAGCTAAAAAAAAATCAAAGCCGTATATAAATGATTTGAAGGAAAACGAAATTTTAATAACGAGTGACACGACCGTATTTAAAGAAGGTGTTATTTATAATAAGCCAAAGGACGAATTAGAAGCAATTACTATGTTGAAAGCGCTGTCGGGTCAGTATCATGAAGTCATTACAGGAGTTTGCATCAGATCTTTAGAAAAAGAAGTATCTTTTGATTCAAGATCGATCGTGAAATTTAAAGTTTTAGAAGAAGATGAAATTCTCTATTACGTAAAAAAATACAATCCTTTTGATAAAGCAGGTTCCTATGGGATCCAAGAATGGCTGGGTTATATTGCCATTGAACGGATCGAAGGATCTTACTTTAACATAATGGGATTACCAGTACATCGGATATATGAAGAATTAAAGAAATTTGACAGATAAAAAAAGACATACACACCCCATCGTAAAAAAGATAATTCGACTTAAAATCGCATTATTTATTATTATAATGATCGCCATCTTTGGGATGATCTATCTCTACAGTTCAGAAAGCAAACAGCCCTTTATCGGTCAGCCAAAAGAATTAAATAAAGCATTATTACTTCAGGAGATGGAAAATGGACGATTACTCCTAAGGATCGACAGTATTATTAACATAGATCGGCCCATCCAAAATACGATCGAAACAGATGATGGAATCTTTTTTGAGGTAAGAATTGGAGCAATTGAGAATTTTTCTTTAAATAAGTTTAATGATAATATTCAAAAAATAAATTATTCAACTATTGATGGTTCCACTTTTATTATTCTTGGGAAATTCAGAGATGCAGATGATGCGAATTTATTTAGAGATGACCTTAAAAGCATAGGGGTTTCTAACACTTTTATAGTTTCAAAACTCGATGGTGAGATTATATCAGTCGATAAGTGATACGATATTTATTAAGTAGAATCTCGTTAAAATTGAAATAAAACTGTTAAGGAATATTATTATCAGCAAGCTAATGTGAAAAGAACAGTAAAAAGGAAAAAGAATTTTATAGATTTGCTATCTGTAAAAAAGAATTAAAACTCTTATTAAAATGTCAAAAACAACCGAATTATTAGGAGATAAAGCATCTTATTTCCTTGACCATAAGTGCACTACGATCACTAAAGATATGCTTCATTTACCCGGTGCTGATTTTATTGACCGTTGCTTTGCTCCTACTAATAGAAATCCACAGGTACTTAGAAATCTTCAAACTTTATATAGTAATGGAAGACTTGGAAATACAGGATACCTTTCTATTTTACCGGTAGATCAAGGGATTGAGCATACTGCCGGAGCTTCATTTGCTCCTAATCCAATCTATTTTGACCCTGAAAACATTGTGAAATTAGCGATGGAAGCAGGATCAAATGCTGTTGCTTCTACTTTTGGGGTACTTGCTTCTGTTTCCAGAAAATACGCTCATAAAATTCCTTTTATTGTGAAATTGAATCACAATGAATTGATGACCTATCCAAATAAATATGATCAAATCATGTTTGGATCTGTTGATGAAGCATGGAATCTTGGAGCGATTGCCGTTGGCGCAACGATCTATTTTGGTTCTGAAAATTCGAATCGACAAATTATTGAAGTTGCTGCTGCTTTTGAAAGAGCGCATGAATTAGGAATGGCTACTATTTTATGGTGCTATACTCGAAACAATGGCTTCAAAAAAGATGGCGTTGACTATCATACTGCAGCAGATCTCTCAAGTCAGGCCGATCACTTAGGGGTGACGATCCAAGCAGATATCATTAAACAAAAACTTCCAACAAATAATGGCGGATTTAAGGCTATAGGATTTGCTAAGTCACATCCTGATATGTATTCAAAACTTTCTTCAGATCATCCGATCGACCTAACACGTTACCAAGTTATTAATGGTTACATGGGTAGAAATGGTTTGATCAATTCAGGAGGAGAATCAAAAGGTGCATCTGATATGGCAGAAGCGGTTGAAACAGCGGTTATCAATAAACGAGCTGGTGGACATGGACTCATTCTTGGAAGGAAGGCATTTCAAAAACCGATGAAAGAGGGAGTTCAAATTTTGAACGCTGTTCAAGATGTTTATCTTGATAATAAGATTACCATTGCTTGATCGGGACATAACCAATACTTCACCTATGGGATGGTTTAAAAGAATGAAGGAGGGGATAACAACCTCTACAAAAGATAAAAAGGAGATTAGAGAAGGGCTGTGGTATAAATGCCCTAATTGCGATGAGGTTATCGATACAGATGAGTTTACCAAATCCTTATATGTTTGTCAGTCTTGTAATTATCACGAGAAAATTGGTTCACATGAATATTTTGATATTCTATTCGACGATTGCAAGTACACCGAATTTGATGAAAACATTCAATCGGGTGATCCATTAGATTTTAAAGACACTAAAAAATATACCGATCGAATTAAGAGCACCCAACAAAAAACGGGACTAAAAGATGCCGCCAGATCCGCTTATGGGAATCTTGACGGTAAACTTATAGTGATTACCGCTATGGATTTTAGTTTTATTGGAGGTTCAATGGGATCTGCAGTAGGAGAAAAAATTGCAAGAGGAATAGACATGGCAATTAAAAAGAAATGTCCCTTTATGATGATCTCTAAATCAGGAGGAGCCAGAATGATGGAAGCCGGATTATCTCTTATGCAGATGGCAAAAACCTCTGCGAAATTAACCCTACTTTCAAGAGCAAATCTTCCATACATTTCACTTTTAACAGATCCTACTACAGGTGGAGTAACCGCTTCTTTTGCGATGCTTGGAGATATTAATATTGCCGAGCCAAATGCATTGATCGCTTTTGCTGGCCCGCGGGTGGTGAAAGAAACGATAGGAAAGGATTTACCTGAAGGATTTCAACGTTCTGAATTTGTTTTAGACCATGGATTCTTAGATTTTATTGTAGAAAGAAAAAACTTAAAATTAAAAGTGGCACAATTTATTCGAATGTTGAATAATTAATTAGGATGTGTTTTGATTTTAATTATCTTTGCAGCCGATTAAAAAAGCGTACATAACAAACATTAAAAACAATTTTGGCATGTATTTAACTACAGACAAGAAAAAAGAATTTTTCAAAACCTACGGGAAAGGTGAAGGCGACACAGGATCGGCAGAAGGTCAAATCGCGTTGTTCAGTTTTAGAATTAGTCATTTAACTGGACATTTAAGTACAAATAAAAAAGACTTTAACACCCAAAAATCATTGGTGAAATTAGTTGGTAAACGTCGTGATCTTTTAGATTATCTTAAAGAAAAAGACATTACCAGATATCGTAATATCGTCAAAGAACTTGGTTTAAGAAGATAAGGAATTGTTGAATAGTCAATAATTCAGTTTTATTGGAAGGGGGGCAACGGGAAACCGATTGCCCCTTTTATTTAAAAAAATTAAATATGTATAAAGAAACAATTAAGACTATCGAATTACCTGATGGTCGGATTATTTCCCTAGAAACGGGGAAGCTTGCTAAGCAAGCGCATGGATCAGTAGTGATCCGCTTAGAAGATACTATGCTTTTAGCAACAGTAGTTTCTAGTTATGAAGCTAAAGAAGGAATCGACTTCCTTCCATTAACAGTAGATTACAGAGAAAAATTCGCATCAGCTGGTGCATTTCCTGGAGGTTTCTTCAAAAGAGAAGCTCGTCCATCTGATTTAGAAGTTTTAACAATGAGATTAGTTGACCGCGCATTGCGTCCTCTTTTCCCAAAAGATTATCATAACGAATTACAAGTGATGATCCAGTTAATGTCGTCTGATAAAAGAAATATGCCTGATGCTCTTGCTTGTTTAGCCGCATCAGCTGCAATAGCTCTTTCTGATATTCCATTTAACGGACCTGTATCAGAAGTTCGCGTTTGTCGTGTTAATGGTGCTTGGATAATTAATCCAACATTCGAGCAATTGGAAGATGCTGATCTTGAAATGATGGTTGCTGGTACTGCAGATGATATCATGATGGTAGAAGGCGAAATGAAGGAAGTAAGTGAAGAAGAAATGGTTGAAGCAATTAAAGTTGCTCATGATGCTATTAAAGTTCAAATCAAAACGATAAATGATCTGGCAGATGCAGCCGGAAGAAAAACAACTCGTGAATATGCCCCTGAAGAAAATGATGAAGTACTTCAGAAAGAAATTTACGATTATGCATACCAACAGTATTACGATATTGCAAAGCAAGCTTCAGCAAAAGAAGTGAGAAGTGAAAAAGCAGCTGCTGTTAAAGCAAGCTATATTGAAAGCTTAAGTGAAGAAAGATTAGCAGAAAATAAAGGGCTGATTTCTAAATATTTCTCTGCGACATATAAAGAAGCAGTAAGAAACGTAGTATTAAATGAAGGAATTCGTTTGGACGGAAGAAAAACAACTGACATCAGACCAATTTGGAGTGAAATCGGTTATCTTCCAGGAACACATGGTTCTGCCATTTTTACACGTGGTGAAACTCAATCGCTTACTACATTAACTCTTGGAAACAAAATGGATCAACAAACTGTTGATACTGCATTAGAGAAAAAGAGTGAGCCATTTATGCTTCATTATAATTTTCCTCCATTTTGTACCGGAGAAGCTCGACCTCTTAGAGGAGTTAGCAGAAGAGAAGTTGGTCATGGTAATTTAGCTTACAGAGCACTTAAAGGAGTTATTCCAAAAGCACCTGAAAATCCTTATACCATCCGATTGGTATCTGAAGTTCTTGAATCAAATGGTTCTTCTTCTATGGCTACTGTTTGTGCAGGAACTCTTGCATTGATGGATGGTGGTATTAAAATCATCAGACCGGTTTCTGGTATTGCGATGGGAATGATCTCCGGAAAAGACGGGAAATATGCTATCCTATCTGATATATTAGGAGATGAAGATCACCTTGGCGATATGGACTTTAAAGTAACCGGAACAGTAGATGGAATCACTGCTTGTCAAATGGACATCAAAGTAGACGGATTATCATATGAAGTTTTAACTAAAGCTCTACTACAAGCAAAAGAAGGTCGTGCTCACATTTTAAATGAAATGATGAAGACTATCGACAAACCAGCCGAAGATTACAAGCCACATACTCCAAGAATCGTCATGTTTGATGTTCCAAAGGATAGTATTGGTGGAATTATCGGACCTGGAGGTAAAATTATTCAGGAGATCCAAAAGGAAACTGGAGCTACAATAACAATAGAAGAAGTAGATAATGTTGGAATGGTACAAATTTTTAGTCCAGACCTTGCTTCGATTGAAAAAGCGCAAAATTGGGTACGTCAAATTGCATTCCCTCCGGTTGTTGAAGTTGGTCAGGTTTATAAAGGAAAAGTGAAAACAATTATGCCTTATGGTGCTTTTGTTGAAATTCTTCCCGGTACTGATGGACTTTTGCATGTATCGGAATTAGATTGGAAACGTATTGAAAAGGTAGAAGAAATATTAACTGAAGGAGAATTGGTTGAATTCAAAGTATTGAACAAAGATCCTAAAACAGGTAAATATAAATTAAGCCGTAAAGTGCTGTTACCCAAGCCAGAAAAATCAGAGTAAAAAAATAGTTACATAAAAACGTAACCTTTTTTAATAGGATACGTAATATAAAAAGCATTTTTTTCGTATAAGTAGGTGTACCCAAATAGATAATCCCTAAAGAAACATGAGACAGCTCAAAATCATTAAGCAGGTCACAAATCGTGAAACTGCCTCCCTTGACAAATACCTGCAAGAAATTGGCCGTGTTGACCTGATCACAGCAGAAGAAGAAGTTGAGTTAGCTCAACGGATCAAAGCGGGTGATAAAGCTGCACTCGAGAAATTAACAAAAGCGAATTTACGTTTTGTGGTTTCTGTTTCTAAGCAATATCAAAATCAAGGTCTATCTCTTCCTGATTTAATTAATGAAGGAAATTTAGGATTGATCAAAGCGGCACAACGATTTGATGAAACACGTGGTTTCAAATTTATCTCCTATGCAGTGTGGTGGATCCGTCAATCGATTTTGCAAGCATTGGCAGAACAATCTAGAATTGTGCGTCTTCCATTAAATAAAATTGGATCGATAAATAAAATCAATAAAGCTTATTCTACCCTGGAACAACGTTTCGAACGTCCACCTTCAGCGCAAGAATTAGCCGACTTATTAGAAATTCCGGTTGAAGAAGTAAAACAATCACTCCAAAATTCAGGTCGTCATCTTTCGATGGATGCTCCTTTAAAAGATGGAGATGAGAGTAGCTCGAATATGTATGATGTTTTACAAAGTAGCGAAAGCCCAAGTCCTGAAAAGGATCTGATGCACGAATCTTTAAGAAAAGAGATCGAACGCTCACTTAAAACACTTACACAAAGAGAAGCGGATGTTATTCGTCTTTATTTTGGATTAAATGGAAAAAATGCACTTACGCTTGAAGAGATCGGAGAACGATTTGATCTAACAAGAGAACGTGTTCGCCAAATCAAAGAAAAAGCAATTAGAAGATTAAAACATACCAGCCGATCTAAGATCTTAAAATCTTATTTAGGTTAGTATTCAAATTATTTATTAAAAAGCCATTTCGAATTTCGGAATGGCTTTTTTTGTTTAGATTTTAAATAGATTAAGGAAAGGTCTTCACGCAAAGATCGCAAACTGATTCTAGAGTCCATTTACTATTTTATGGATACCCTCTTTTAAAATCACACAATTAAAATTAATAAGTAATGCCAATTTTAAATCTGATACTCTTAAATAAGTAAGGGTTTGGGCATAATGAACCGGAGCTAGATTGTCGATCGATTTAATCTCTATAATTACTCTATCATTTACTAAAATATCAGCCCTATAGCCAATGTTTTGCTTTACATTTCTATAATAAAAAGGCATTGCTACCTGTTGTTTAATTTGAAGTACCATTTACTCAAATCATAAGCAAGCGCCGCCTAATAAGCTGATTCTAATAAACCAGGCCCTATAAATTGAAATTTCCGCACCTATAATTTGAAAAGAAAGTTCATTCTCATTCATATTTCAGGTTTTAATCAAATCTAATAACAACCCTAATGGAATACAATAGGTTAATCACTTAAACTCTCGCCGCCTGTATAAATATGACTCAAAAATTAACAGTAAAATGTATTAGCGTCCTTTGCGAGATCCTTTCCGATCTTTGCGTGAAATAGCAGCAAGTTGATAACTAAATAATTTATTAGCTACTTCAATTTCCTCAATAAGTTATAATTAGCTTTTTTTGTAAAACAATTTATACACACACTATGGCCATTATCTCCCCCTCCATCCTTTCAGCTGACTTCGCAAACCTGCAACGCGATGTCGAAATGATCAATGACTCAAAAGCAGATTGGTTTCATATCGATGTTATGGACGGGGTATTTGTTCCCAATCTCTCCTTTGGAATGCCCGTGATCAAAGCGATCAAACGGCATGCAAAGAAACCGATGGATGTTCATTTAATGATCGTAAATCCCGATCGATATATCGCCGATTTTAAAAATGCAGGAGCCGATCTTCTTACCGTTCATTATGAAGCCTGTACTCATCTCCATAGAACCATCCAAGCGATAAAAGCGGAAGGAATGAAAGCGGGAGTTTCATTGAATCCTCATACTCCGGTTCATCTATTAAAAGACATTATTGCTGACCTCGATCTAGTACTTCTTATGTCGGTAAATCCAGGTTTTGGCGGTCAAAAATTCATTGAACAGACCTATACCAAGACCAGTGAATTAAGAAAGATGATAGATGAAAGCGGCAGTAATGCCCTCATTGAGATCGACGGAGGAGTAAATCTTGCTACCGGTAAAAAATTGCTTAAAAGCGGCGCTGATGCATTGGTAGCTGGTAGCTTTGTTTTTGGATCAGAAGATCCCGAAAAAACGATAAGTGAACTAAAAAAACTTTAATTTTTCTTTAGAATCCATTCATCCTGCTGGGGTTTATCGGATATCATATCTCCTTCATAAAAAGCCAAGACCTCAAATTCTTTCAGTAAATTTCTTAAATGATTTTCAGGTTGAAAAGCTGCATAAGATCGATGTCCCTCTTCTGTTTTATCCCTTATTACTATACGTCCCTTATCGAATAAAGCTCGTTCCGCACTCCTTAGTTTTTTTCTAAATGAAGCACCATGAGTCGTAAAATAGAGTATACCACCAGGGGCCAACACCCTATATAATTCGCTTAGCCATTCTTTATGCATCTTTTCCGATAAATGAGTGAAGATGGAAATAGCGTAGATGAAATCAAACTTATTCTCTTCATAATTTAAGGGAGGATTCAAGTTATTTACACTGAAACTAACCCCTTCAATATTCTCCTTACACCAGTCAATAGAAGCGGGATTGTAATCACAGGCATAGAGTTTAGAATTGCCTTCTATGATGGATGGGAAATGACGAATAAGTCTACCGGGTCCGCATCCCCAATCCAAAATGGAGCCCCCCCCCCTTTTTGGAAAGATTTAAAATTCTCTACCTTGTTTAGCAGCTCTTTTGCACTTTCAATGCTATCGAAATAATAAGAAGAATAATTCAATTGGAAGGATTCATACATCATATAATCCGGAGGTAGTTTAATATCCGGATTCTGTGACTTAAATCTACTATTGATGCTTTTATTTTTCTTTTTTGAATAAAAATAAAGCGACTGATCTATCACTTTAATTAGACCAAGGCCTCTCAATGCAGAAATAATACTTTGCTTTAAATCGTTTTTCATCCTGAGCAATACTTTTATTATGTTTACTTATTCTTTTTAAAACTACCTTTTATATTTGATTTACAAAGTAGGATTCTTATTTTTAGCTTCTTCCTTAAAACTCAAGATCCTATGAAATCCATATTCATTTTATTAGTCCTTTCTATTGCAGGAATAACTATAAGCGCTTTTAATTTTTCAAATAAAACGAATACGATGCTAAACGAAACTTTTGAAGTGCCGGAGAACATCAATGCTATCTTTGATAAATCTTGCATCATGTGTCATAACAAAGAATCTAAAAATGAAAAGTCAAGAGGAAAACTCATGATCGATGGATTGTCAGAACTAACTAAATCACAACAGATCAGTAAGCTTTCAAAAATTTCTAAAGTGGTTAAAAAAGGAGAAATGCCTCCGGAAAAGTTTTTAGCTAAATATCCTGAAAAAGCGCTAAGCGATGCCGAAAAAAAATCCTTGATAGATTGGTCTAAAAATTATGCAAAGGAATTAGCTAAGTAAATTAATGCCTTGCCATTCAATAGTATCTATATTTAAACATATTTTATGTTTTCGATAATCGACATCGAAACAACAGGAGGAAATGCCAAACTAGATAAGATAACAGAGATCGCTGTTTATGTCCATGATGGCAGTCAAATTATTGAGGAGTTTCAGACACTGATCAATCCGGAGCGACCTATCCCCTATTTTATCAGTCAACTTACCGGTATCGATGATAAAATGCTTACTAATGCGCCGAAATTCTACGAGGTCGCAAAAAAGATCATTGAAATTACCAAAGACACTGTTTTTATAGCACATAATGTAGGCTTTGATTACAATTTCATAAGAGAAGAATTTAAATCGCTTGGTTTCGAATTTAAAATGAAAAAGCTTTGCACTGTTCAACTCAGCAGAAAACTTATACCGGGTATGGATTCTTACAGTTTAGGTAAACTCTGTAAAAACCTAAATATCGAAATTGTAGGAAGACACCGAGCTGCCGGAGATGCTTTAGCAACCGTTAAACTTTTCGAGATCCTCTTAACAAAAGATCAAAATACCCTAATACGTCTGCCGAATGAGAAAACCGAGCTTTCCATTCCTCAACATATTACAAATGATCTGATCAAACCTTTACCTGAAGAAATCGGGGTTTATTATTTTTACGACAACGAGAATAGTCTCATTTACATTGGCAAAAGCAATAATATTCGCTCCCGAATCGTAAGTCATTTCAATAATAACAGTACAAAAAAAGCGATGAACATGAAACAACAGATCATGCGCATCGACTATGAATTAACCGGTAGTGAACTCATCGCTTTACTAAAAGAATCGGAGGAAATAAAAATTGAACTTCCCATATTTAACAGAGCGCAGCGAAGAAGTCTTTATAATTACGGGATATACATGAATCTTGAGTTAGACGGTTATATTCACTTAAGAGCTCAAAAAATTGTAAAAGATAAAAAACCGATCAGTACTTATTATAGTTTACAAGAAGCGAAAGAGCAACTGAGAAAGATCGTTGATGAAAATGAGCTCTGCTTAAAATTATCAGGTTTATACCATGCCGAGGGGGCTTGTTTCTATCACCAAATTGAGCGCTGTAAAGGAGCTTGTATTGGAAAGGAAAGCATTAATGAATACAACTCGAGGGTGAATAAGGCTTTCGAAAACCTGCAATTCGAAGAAGACAATTTTGTGATCATTGATAAGGGAAGAACCCAAAATGAAAAAAGCATTGTTCTAGTCAATAAAGGACAATACTTAGGTTACGGTTACATTGAAGAAAGCGAAATGATTGAAGAACCCGATCAGTTTTACAATTATATAGAAGAAAAAAGAAGTACAAAAGACACTCAACAGATCATTCGATCCTATATAAAAAAGAAAAAAGTAGAGCGGATTATCTATTATTGATTATTCTCTTTCATTTTCCAACTCTCGATCAATTCTTCATCACTCATATATAGTTGATCAAGAAGCAGAGTCGATTGAATACTTAAGGGATCACCAGGAAACTCATTGATCAATTCCATATAAGCCTCTTTTGCTTTTTCTTTATCTTCAAGATCCTCATCTAAAATAAAGGCATATAAAAAATAGACCTCCGGCATTTTAGCATAGCCATTATAGCCTCTTTTTATTCTATCTAAAATAGTTAAGCTCTTTTGGTATTGTCCAAGTCCATTTGCCGCTCTTGAAGCTGTAAATAAATAATCAGCACATCGATTATCTCCTGGAAATGCGTCTACAAATTCCAAACAAGATCGCATTAGATCTAAGCTTACTTTTTTTGCTATTTCCTCTTTCATTGGGATAGTTAAGCTATCACTTAAAGAGTTGATCTTTGCAGCTAACTCCTTCTTATTTATCTCTTTAGAAGCGTTATTATCACTATCTTGAGAGCATCCGATCACAAAAGTTAATAAAACAGCTAGGGAAAGGGAGATCCAATGATTCTGAATATTTTTCATTTAATAGAAATTATTTTATTTTTTAATTGGGAATTTCATTCGATAATTCACTTCAATATTTCCTGTTGAAATATCTTTTAATTTACGTTGAATCAATCTTTTCCTTAAAGGTTTTAAATGATCGGTAAATAAGACTCCATCTATATGATCATATTCATGTTGTATGATTCTAGCTGCATAGCCTTCGAATACTTCATCATAAAATTTCCAGTTCTCATCATAATAGGTCATTCGAATTTTTGGCTCTCGGAACACCTCTTCTCTAATTTTAGGAATACTCAAACACCCCTCTTCAAAACCCCAGGCTTCTCCGCTTTCTTCAATTATTTCTGCATTAATGAATACTTTTTTAAAATCTTCCAAACCAACTGCCATCTCATCTACCTCACCATCTTCATCTTCCTCTGCAAACGGAGCAGCATCAATAATAAATAATCGAATTGCTAATCCTATTTGAGGAGCAGCTAAGCCAACTCCACTCGCTTTATACATGGTTTCAAACATATCTTCGATCAACTTATCCAGATTTGGATAGTTCTCATCGATGTCCGCCCCCATCTTCCTAAGCACCTTACTCCCATAGGCTTCAATTGCTAATACTTTTCCCATCTTGACTATACTGTTTTTTTTTTGCAAAAGTACTAATTTGAATTAGTATTAAGAAAGATGAATAAGGATCCTGAAAATTTAATTTAAGGAACAATTAATTTAAGAAGATCGAAGTTTTTATATAAAATATAGTTAGATCTTCATATAGAATTCCCCTGATTAGACTAATTTTGGAGAGAAAAGCATTGAAAAACATATTGAAATGAATAATTCAGTAATTACGGGTACAGGGAGCTATATTCCGGAAGGGATAGTAGATAATTCAGACTTCTTACAACAGGAGTTTTATGATGAAGAAAAAAACAAACTCCCTTATGACAATAAAACCATTATTGAAAAATTCAACGCCATTACAGGTATAGAATCCAGAAGGTATTTAAAAGAGGATCAAAATTCATCTGACATTGGCTCAATAGCAGCAGAGAGAGCCATCAAAGAATCAGGGATCGATCCTGAAAAAATAGATCAAATCATTTTTGCTCAGAATTTTGGCGATATTTCTCAAAACTCGCACCAGATCGATTTACTTCCATGTCTGGCTTCGAGAGTAAAATATAATTTAGGCATAGAAAATCCAAATTGCGTTGCATATGACCTTTTATTTGGTTGTCCGGGTTGGCTACAGGGTGTTATTCAGGCTCATGCATACATTAATGCCGGAATAGCGGATAAGGTACTCGTTATTGGAAGTGAAACCTTAAGCAGAGTTGTAGATCCTTTTGACCGGGATTCGATGATCTATTCTGATGGAGCCGGTGCATGTATCGTTGAGAATTCAGTTAATGATACAAAAAAAGGGATTCTTTCGTTTTCGAATCAAAGTTTCACAAAAGAAGAGGCCTATTATTTACACTACGGTTCTACTTTTAATCCAAAAGATCCGCTTCAAACAAAGTATATTAAAATGCAGGGACGTAAAATTTATGAATTTGCCCTAAATCATGTGCCACTTGCAATGAAAGAATGTTTTGATAAGTCCGGTGAAGATATTAATGATCTAAAAAAGATCTTTATTCATCAAGCAAATGAAAAAATGGATCACGCGATTTTAAAACGCTTTTTTAAACTTTATGGATTTAGGGATCTTCCGGAAGGAATGATGCCTATGAGTATACGTAAATTAGGAAATAGCTCGGTTGCAACCATTCCTACCTTATTCGACCTTGTTAGAAAAAAGCACTTTGAAGGCCATGAAATAAAAGAAGGTGATTTGGTAATGATGGCATCTGTAGGAGCCGGAATGCATATTAATGCAATTACATATAGAATCTAATTAAGAATTCATAAGGCTTTTATGAATGCTAAGAACCTGATCGATCAGCGAGTGTTTTTCATCATTCATTATACAGAAATCTGCTAATGGGATTTTTTGCTCATCCTTCCATTGCGCCTTCATTCTAGTTCGTATTAAAGACTCATCCATTCCGTCTCTTGCAATGATTCTTTTGATTCTCAAATCTTCCGGTGCACAAACAAGAATGTTTCGATCGAATAGTTTATATGCTCCTGTCTCAAAAATGATCGCCGCTTCCTGAATTACATACTTCGATTTTTGCAAACCCATCCATTTTTGAAAATCATCTCTTACAAATGGGTGAATAATGCTATTTGCTAGTTTTCTGTTTTCTTCATTATTAAAGATGATCTCAGCGAATTGCTTTCGATTGATGCTTCCATTTAAATAGACATCCCCGAAGTTTGCAATAATAGAAGCTTTCAAATCCTTATTAGTATCTAATAAGAATTTTGCTTCTTGATCTGCATTATAACTTGGTATTTTTAAAAAAGAGAAAACCTTTAAAACTGTGGATTTCCCACTCCCGATACCTCCACTAAGGCTAACGCTGATCATTGTTCTGTCTTTTTCGAAATGAGATACTCTACGTAAGGTGGCTCAATGCGAATTATTTCTACAAATTCTGGAATATTCGAGATCAAAACTTTTAGCTTATCAGGTAGATCATTTCCGGCACTTAAAGACACATAAGCTTTAAATGTTTTCTCATCTACTAATTGATAATCAGCTAAACCCACTTGATAGAATAATTTAACTTTTGTGGGTAAAATTTTAACACTTGTTAATGGATCTTCCACCCTTGCTACAACGGGTATTTCAATAGTCCCCGAAGTAAGTTCCATTACTTGAATATTCAAATCTACGTCTTTCTTACCTACGATCCATTCATTTAAACTATCAACATCAAGAAGCAATTTCATTGTTATATCTTCTTTTAATGCCCTGATCGTATCAACAAAAGAGTCAACATGATCAATGTCTGATAAAATATATTCAGGACCTGATAACTCAAGTTTAGCCGGTTTGATCTGAATTTTATTTTTAATCTTATAGCCATTCTCCGTATATACCTTAACTTTTGAAACAATAGGTACACTTTTAGTCAAGGCATGACTCAGATCAACTTTAATCACACTAGGATAAATTGCATCGATGTATTCTTCTTCTGAGAATAATTTGGATAGGGAGTTTAACACAAAGTCGTTTGGAACAATGATAAAATGATCTAATTCTTCTCCTCTAATTTCAAATTGGGATAGATCAATATTAATATCTCTTAAACCAGATATTTTATACCACATTAATCCAAAGCCAAAGCCCCTCGCATCAATCGTTAATGCAAGGTTTTCATTCTTTACATACCATTTAGTTGAAGGGGTTGTAAAATGAACTTTTACCGGAAGCTGGGTTGTGAAAGAGCCGGAAAATTTCATGAGGAACCAAATAAATGTCGAGATTCCAATACAAAACAGATAAACTGAAAATCGCTTACTACCAAACCACAATTTGGCCTTGGTAAAAAGTTTATTTAGATATACCTCACTATTTTTCTGCATCTAATCACATTAGAAGAGCCTAATTATTCGCAGCAATATCTTGCTCAGATGCGGCTGATTCATAAGAAATGGCAGCCTTATCTAATTTGATCTTTGCTCCTTTTTCAACATCAATAATTACAGTGTTTTCTTGAACATCAGCAATTCTTCCGTGAATTCCACCGATTGTGACAATATTTTGACCTTTAGCTAAAGATGACCTGAATTCTTTCGCTTTCTTTTGTTTTTTCTGTTGTGGACGAATCATAAAGAAATAGAAAACGGCTAAAATTGCAACCCAAAAAATTATAACTGAGCTTCCTCCGCCTTCTTGTCCTGCCATTGAGGATAATAAAATACTTAATAAATTCATTTTTCTTTTTTTAGTGTGTTAATTAGGACCAATTACTTCCCCATTTAATGTTAATACAGTTGTAGAGGGGTAGGTATTTGCTACTACTGAAATTGTTTTATTTTGAAATCCTTTTTTACCGTTACTGTCAAATACGACATCTATTTTACCCATATCTCCAGGACGCACCGGATGCTTTGGCCATCCTTTTAGTACAGTACAACCACAACTTCCTTCCACCTTGCTGATGATCAAATCCGTACTTCCAATGTTCTTAAATCGAAACGAATGCGATACCTTATCGCCTTGTGCGATCTTTCCGAATTCCAAAGTTGTATTTTCAAATTCGAAAACAGGTAAATCTTCATTTATCTCGCCGTCAGCATTTACAGGAACATTTATTATACTTGAATTAATATCTCCTTCCTTTCGCTGATCTGTTAATTCACAGGCGAATAAAAAACAAGAAAAGAATAAAAATACAAATTGAATTTTCATAGTTTAAATATAGAAATTTACTCAATTAGACCTCTGCCTGTTTTTTTGATCTTTCCACTTTTCTTCAATTCTTGAAATGACTTGTCTAAGATCCCATTTACAAATGAATTACTTTTACTAGTACTGTATTGTTTAGCCAATTCGATGTATTCATTTAAAGTTACTTTCATAGGGATCGAATTAAAAACCATCGCTTCGGTAACCGCTAATCGCATGATAAGAATATCCATTAATGCAATCCGTTCGATATCCCAATTATTTGTATGCTCTTTAATGATGGCATCTACCTCATCACGTCTAACTACAGCTTGATGAAAGAGCGTTTTATAAAATTCTCTTTCCTCTTTTTCTTCTTTAAAAAGATCCAAAAGCTCCACTTCTCCTAAATTCTCTTTCGCTCTTTTAAATGATTTGATGATCATACTACTCACCAAATCGATATCATCGATCCAATAGATCGATTGATCTTCGAAATAAGCATAAATAACATCGTTGTTAACTATGTGTTTTTTGAATAATTCGATGGTGAATTTGACATCATTTTCTAAAGAATCCTCTTTAGAATCTAAATATTCATTATAAAATTCGGCTTCACGAACTCTTTTATACAAGGCTTTTACAATGTCCATTTCATTCGCCCAGGAAATACCCCGTTCTTGAAGTCTAATGGCTAATATTGGGTTTTTACCAATACTTTTAAGAAGTTTATTATTGATAAAACGAAGACTTGGATTCAGATCTTTTTCGCTTGGAACATGCTTCCCCTTTCCCTCTTGCATTTTTTGCTCTGCTAATAATCGCAACTCAATAATCAACAATAAGAAGTAGTAATAAAGATCATACATCTTTTCGATACTATGACTCAGGTTTTTCTCGAAAACCGTGATTGAAGCCTCTTCATTTAGTTCAAATGCATAAAGTTGCTGAAGTACTTTAATGCGAAGTTGCCTCCTATTGATGATCATATGCAGAACGTATTTTATATTTATTCTTTAAAATAAACCTACTTGGTTATTTTTGTGCTTTCACTGGACCACAAAATTAATACTTTTTTATCCTTTATGAAGGAACTTGGATATTTAAACCAATACATCCTAAAATATAAATGGATGATGCTCCTTGGGGTAGTCTTTATTATTATATCAAACTTGTTTGCCGTTTGGTCTCCTAAAGTGATCCAGCAAGCTTTTGATATCATCAACAATGCTCTTAATGCTAGAGAAACAATAGAATCCGGAAAAGAAGTAGTACTTCAATCGCCGGGGTTAATCACATATATATTCGAAATATTCGGAGGCCAAAATCCATTTAATGAAGCTATTAAAAGTGACGATTCATTAGTACTTATCATCTCTAAGGTTACCCTTTTACTTGCATTAACCTATATTGTAATTTCATTTTTTAAAGGTGTTTTCACCTTTTTTACCCGTCAAACCATCATTATTATATCGAGAAGAATCGAATTTGATCTTAAAAATAAAATTTACGCTCATTATCAAAAATTAGATCAGAATTTCTATAAAAATAATAGTACAGGGGATCTGATGAACAGGATCTCTGAGGATGTATCTCGTGTAAGAATGTATCTCGGTCCTGCTATTATGTATTCTGTAAACTTGGTTACGCTTTTTATTTTAGCGATCGGCTTTATGTTAAAAGTGAATGTAACACTCACTTTATACTCACTTCTTCCACTTCCTGTTCTTTCGGTTACCATTTATTTTGTTAGTTCATATATAAATAAAAGGAGTGAAAGAGTTCAAGCCAAGTTATCTGACCTATCCTCTTATACTCAAGAAGCATTTTCTGGGATCAGAGTATTAAAATCATTTTCTAAAGAACGTTCATCGGAGGAATTATTTGAGATAGAGTGTCAGGAATATAAAGTAAGATCAATGCATTTAGTGAAAGTGAATGCCTTTTTCTTTCCAGTAATGGTCCTTTTGATCGGTCTTAGTACAATTTTCACTATCTATATAGGTGGTTTACAAGAAATAAAAGGAGAGATCAGTGTAGGAAATATTCCTGAATTTGTGATCTACATCAATATGCTGACCTGGCCTTTTGCTGCAACAGGTTGGGTTACTTCATTAATACAAAGAGCTGCTGCCTCTCAAAAACGTATAAATGAGTTTCTAAAAACAGAACCTCAGGTCAAAAACCCAATAACGGAAGAGATCGAAATAAAAGGAAATATAGAATTTGATAACATCAGTTTTACCTATGAGAATTCAGGTATACAAGCGCTAAAAAATGTGAATTTAAGGATTAAAGCAGGTGAAACGATTGGAATAATCGGTCGGACCGGTTCCGGAAAATCAACTTTAGCAGCGATGATTGCCCGTTTTTTCGATCCGGATCATGGAGAGATAAGAATAGATGGAAGAGATCTAAAAACAATAGATCTTAATAATTATCGGAAAAATTTAGGTTATGTGTCTCAGGAGGACTTTCTTTTCTCGGATACAATAGAAAACAACATCGCTTTCAGTAAAGACGAATTTGATAAGGACACCGTAATTGGTGCCGCAAAGATCGCTGCAATTGATGGTAGTTTAAATGAGTTATCGAAAGGATACAAAACCATTTTAGGCGAGAAAGGAATAAATCTTTCGGGCGGACAAAAACAACGAATCTCTATTGCAAGAGCTATTATCTCCGAACCTACCATTCTCATCTTTGATGATTGTCTTTCTGCCTTAGACACCGAGACGGAAGATCAGGTATTAGTAAATCTAAATAAGTTGGATAAAGTCCAAACTAAAATTTTTATTAGTCATCGAGTGAGTACTATTCGTAATGCGAATAAAATATTTGTTATCGATCATGGTGAAATTATAGAACAAGGAAGCCATAATGAACTTTTGAAAAAAGGAGATCTTTATAGCGAATTGTTTGAACAACAATTAATTGAAGAAGGGCAACTGAAATAAGTAAGCAATGAATTTATATAAAATACAACAATGCCACGCTTTGCTTATGTAGATTGGAATATTTTTATATTTTTGTTCGGTACCGTTAAATCAAAAACTGAAAAGTGATGAGTGAAGAAAATGGAAGTTTTCAAAAAGATGAAATTTTTTCTAAATCAGTAAGAGCAGGAAAAAGAACCTATTTTTTTGATGTTAAATCTACCCGAGGTAATGATCTTTACCTTACCGTAACCGAAAGTAAAAGAAGGTATAATGATGACGGGACTTTCCGTTATGAAAAGCACAAGCTCTTTCTTTACAAAGAAGATTTTGAAAAATTTTTAGACGGCTTTAATGAAGCCCTTGATAAAATAAAAGAACTACAAGATTCCGGAGAATACGCAGTGGTAGAAGCACCAGAAGTCGTTGTGCCAGAGGAAGAAGCCACAACTAGTTTTACAGATGTGAGTTTTGAAGATCTTGATAAAGATTAATTTTATTAAATATATTTTTTAGGAAAAGCTATTCTATATCAGAATGGCTTTTTTTTATTTAGTATTTCTTGAAGAACTTTATTCAATATAAAGTTTTGTCGCCAATTTATTTTTATTTTCATATCCGATATCGCATTTAATACGATTCTGAATATGCTCGAAAAAGCAAGTCATTTAAATCCCATTAGTCCAAAAAATACTCGTAAAGAACTTACGGGTCAAGAATATATTAAAGGGATTTTAAAAGGAGACCGTGGAATTCTTGCAAGGGCCATCACACTTATTGAAAGCCGTCATCCGAATCATCG
>JAHECK010000061.1:0-7247 GCA_024641785.1 Flavobacteriales bacterium
AGATCCTCAGCTACTAGCTAATTTTATCTTAGGACCCGAAGGTCTTGATTATGATAAAGCTCCCAAAGGATTGATTCCTTTTTATACAAATGAAAAAGTGGGTTTAAATGCATTTGAAATGCATCTGGAGGAGGCAAAACAAATTTCCGATAGCTTTATTCATTTCACGGTTGCTGAAGACTTTTTAGACAAAATAAAAACTGAATTAAATGAGGAAAGGGCCGAATATTCAATTCAAGATCATTCTACCCATTTTATATCCATGCATGATAATGAACCGGTAAGAGATGAATCCGGTAAACTAATATTTTGGCCTTCAGGACATGGTTCTTTATTGAAGAATTTAAATGAATTGGATTCAGATCTTGTTTTTATTAAAAACATTGACAATATACAAGTCCCTTCAAAAAATGCGATCTCTATAGAAGTCAAGAAAATTTTAGGTGGGTATCTTATTGATCTGAAACAAACTATAGATCTTTTTCTTTTTCAGCTTGAAGAAGATCCTGAAGTTAACCTTGAAGAGATAAAAATTTGGATCACTAATACACTCGATTCATCATTCGATCTGTCGAATAAAAGTGAATTGATCACCTATCTACATCGACCTATACGAATAGCCGGAATGGTATTGAATGAAGGTAAAGCCGGAGGTGGTCCATTTTGGATAAAAACTGATGGTGATATTGGGCTACAGATAGTTGAAGGTGCACAAATTGATCGGTCAGATGCCATTCAAAATGCAATTTTAACTTCAAGTACTCATTTTAATCCGGTAGATATGGTCTGTTCAATTGTTGATCATCGAGGAATAAAATATAACCTAGAGGAATATATAGATAAAGAGTCCGGTTTTTTGACAAAAAAGCAAGTCAATGGCTATGATGCGATCATAATGGAGCGACCGGGTTTATGGAATGGCTCAATGGCCAATTGGTTAAGCGTATTTATTGAAATCCCTTTAAGCAGTTTTACACCTGTAAAAGATGTATTAGATCTATTGCCAACTGGAAAAGAGCAACTCAGTTAAATCGACATTTTATTGTCGTGAATTTGAATTGCGAGTTCTTTAAGAGAATTCACCTCAAGATTTTTTTTAATATCGTTTCTATAAATTGCAGTGGCGGCATGAAGCGCACATGGATTTTCTGATGAACACTGCTCTAGGCCGATTACACAACCGTTAAAAAAAGAATCACCATCGAAAATTTCAATAATTTGTCGGAGGTTACTATTTAAATTTTTATTCGTTAAGTAAAATCCTCCTTTTTTTCCTTTGCTTGAATGTAAAAGTCCATTTATGACCAATTCCTGAAGGATCTTGCTTAAAAATTGTTTTGGAATTGCTAACTCTTCAGCAATGAAATTAACTCCAATTTTATTGTTCTTCTGATTTGATGCAATATACATCATCGCTCTTAGAGCATATTGGGTTCTTTTACTAAGCATTCATCAATCATTTGGTTATGTAAAAATCTAGTTTTATTTAAGAATTCAAAATGATAATAATCATAATAAAGGATAAAATAGTCCCTTTATGATTTATGCTGTTTTCTACCATCGATTGTTCCGATAAAAGTTTCGGCTCTTTGATAAAATTCTGAATTCGGTAGAGGGACTCATCCGTCTCCCACATTAAAATCAAAAAGGGCAGCCTGAATGGGGACAAACAGTAAAAAATAATTGATAAATGAACAGAGGGATTACTCGCACGCACATGGCCTTCACGCAAGGCCTCTCGTGCTTTCGCTGTCGCTCAAGTCGAACCGGTTCTCATCCGCCTCCCGTATTAAAATCAAAAAGGGCAGCCTGAAATAGGCTGCCCTTTTTGATTTTAGCGGAGAGAGAGGGATTCGAACCCTCGATACCCTTGCGAGTATAACACCTTAGCAGGGTGCCGCTTTCAGCCACTCAGCCATCTCTCCTTTAATCGGGTGCAAATGTAAAAAAAACACTTTCTCATACAAAGGAAAAGTGAATCAAAGCACCTATTTAATTACATTATTTTGAAACAATAATTTTATTTTTGTAAAGCACTCTATCAGTGGAGCTTAGACTTACTAAATAAAGTCCATTTTCAAGGTTTGCATTTACATAATATGCTTCACTATTTGAATTCAGTGTTTCGTTATAAACTACTTTACCGGAAATATCAGCTATTATCAGTTGAACATTTTCTAATTGAAGCTCATTTGGAATCATTAATTTGAATTCATTTTGAACAGGATTGGGACTAATACTTACTCCATTCCATAAAGCATTCGTTTCAATACTATTTGATACGTCTCCCATTACTACATCCAAAATTGTAACTTCACCGTTCGTAAATGCAACTCCTTCAACAAGCACGTCATCATAACCTGCTTTAACGACTAATACATCAAAAAAGCCTTCTTCAGCCATTCCGGTTTTATACATTCCTGAAACATCAGAATTGTCGATTGCTTCTACACCGGTATCTAGTATTTCAATACTCGCATCAAAAATTGGATCGCCTGTAGGTCCATCTGTAATTTGACCTTCTAATCTTGAGGCTCTGGTATAGGTAGAACCTATAACAAAAAGACCTTCTTCAATATCTGAAACCACTAAATTACCTGATGGGAAAAAAGGATAAACACCCCATGCACCACCATAACCACCTCCAGATAATGGAGAAGTATCATAATGACCTGTTTGAATAATATTGTAAGGATCGCTAACATCATGCACAGTTACACCGGCTTTATAATAGGAAGTGATCACATAATTATTAGAAACATGCGCATTGTGTACAATTGTATTTGAACCCGGATCAAATTGAATCCTATCGGTTTCTTCCACATCTCCCAGATCAGAAATGTTATAACCTGCTATAAATGCATTCGAAACCTCATCGGTTGTATATACATAATTTCCATCATCAGAAACCCATACATTATGACAAAATGAACTTGGAGTTTCAGCTCCCCCCAAATAAATTGGATCTGTTTTATCAGTCACATCAACTACTGAAAATGTTCCTGCATAAATATTACCCGTATATAAGGTATCTCCTCTTGCCATTCCATCATGGACATAAGCTGCTTCATAATCCCCAACTTCTTCAGGTGAAACTGGATCTGCGTTCAAGTCGTACATGATCACGCCACCATTTCCTCTGTTTGCTCCAAAAATATATAGTATCCCACTCTCATCTATATACAAGTTATGCGCACTTGTCCAGTTCTCCCCCCAAAAAACAAAATCTTCTATTCCAGATGCATCAGGCAAACTATTTAAATTAATAATATGAAGACCATCATCGGCTTCAGTAGTAACATAAGCATAACCATTATAGACTTTAATATCACGCCATATACTATTTGTACCGGATGAAAAATAAACCTCTACCGGATTTGCAGGATCAGCTAAACTAACTACAGAAACTCCTCCTGTTTGTCCTGTTGTTCCTACCACTCCAACAAGTGCGTATTCGGTTCCATCGCCATCAACATAGCCCCAGATATCCGATAATTCATCAGAATAGCTTAGTTCTCCAATTAATTCCATATTCTGCTGAGCAAAAGAAAATAAGCTTGCAAATACGCAAAGTGTTAAAATATATAATCTCTTCATAATTAATAATTAAATGTTTGTTCAACTATTAAACGCAGGCATTTAATAATCGTTGTTTCTAAATATGATTTTTGTCTTTAATACTGTCCTGTTGAGAGCAAAACAAGAGTACATGCTTCTTCCCACTGAATTTTATTAAGGTCAAGCATTTTTTGTAATTCCTTATTTTCTGTGCCGGGGTTAAAAATAACCCTTTTAGGCGCCAATGCTAAAATATACTGATAAAAATCTATTTGATTAAACGGATTCAAGTACAAGGTAAGTGTATGAATGGCTTCTATTAAAGGTTTCCCTGTTAAGAATTTGATTTCATCTATCGCCCCTTCCCGTCGAGATATGGCAATGATCTCATGTCCATAACTATTCAACATTTTGACCGCTCTATATGAATAACGGTCAGGCTTAGGAGATGCGATTAATACAAGAGTCTTTTTACTTTTTAAATCATCCATTCGTGATAAATCTCAGGCAAATAAACAATTTTATTAGCTACTTTTGTAACAAGAAGATTAATGTTAATTCAACAAAATTAAAATGAAAAAAGTAATTCTGTTCTTGGTTGTAGCTTTTCTTTCTTTAGGGAATGCAGTGAAAGCACAATTAAAAGAAAAACAAATAGAAGAAGCCACTAAACTATATAATAAGGGAGAGTATAAATCGGTAATAAAATTACTAAGGCCTGAATCAAAGGAAGACGTATTGAATCCAACTACGGAAATGTTATTAGCAGATGCCTACCATAAAGAAGAGGATTTTATTGACGCTATTGAGCATTATGACCTAGCACAGAGCAAAGGTGAAAATAGCTTTGAACTTTACTTTCATCGAGCCAGGGCATACATTAGTGTTCAGGAATACAAGAAAGCATCAAAAGATTTAGATAAGGCAATTGCGCTTCAGCCTGATAATTCGGAACTTTATTTTTTTAGAGCTTATGCAGAAACTGAATTAAATAATTTAAATAATGCCCTTGATGATTATAGTAAAGCCATAGAGTTAAATCCCGATTTTCAGGAAGCCTATTTCAACCGTGGTGCTATCAAAATTGATCTGGAAGAATATGAAAGTGGGATCAATGATTTAGAAAAAGCTCAGGTAATGGATCCTGATAATGAAGAAGCCGAATTGAATTTAGCTATCATTAGCTATGAACAAAATAATTTTGAACAAGCATTACCCATGTTCCGGAATATCATTGACAATACAAGTGATAAGCAAATAAAATTGGATGCTAATTACTATATAGCAGAATGTTATGACGCTTTAGGCGATACTGATAATGCTTGTCAGTATTTTTATAAAGCGATGAAATTAGGAGATGCAGATTCCGGCGAGATCTACGAGAATTATTGTCAAAATAATGAAATTCGGAATTTATTCAAACCTAGAAAAAAACTTGAGAAAGTGAGCTTCTAAAACTATTATTTTCATTCATTTTTCCTTGATGAAAAACTCCTGAAAATTGATAAAGAAGTATTAACTTAATTTTACAATCGACAATAAATATTGGATACAAAAAAAGGGTCCCGAAGTTTCGGAACCCTTTTTTTTTGTATGGAATAAATTATTCTTTTTCTTTCTTCTTTTTATCATCGCAAGATTTTGAATCCTTCTTACAACATTGTTTAGTAGAAGCACAATCTTTTGATTTATCAGTACTTGCTTTTTTGTCTTTATCATCAGCTTTTTTAGCCTCTTTATCATCCTTCTTAGTATCTCCTTCAGTTCCAGAAGTCACTTCGATACTATTCTCATCAGAATAAGCTGTAGTAACAGCGATACTTGTTCCAGCTACAAAAGCTAGCAATGCAGTAAATAAGATAATCTTTTTCATAATGTCCTTTTTTATCGTTCGTTAGGTGTCTAAAATATCGATTTTATTAAAATAAAAGCAAATATTTAGAAATTAATTTTAAAATCTTAAATACAATTGGCTTTTAAAATTCAGCGATCTTGCTTAATTGTCCACATACCTTATCATTCAATTTCACCAATATTTTACTATCTAAAGGTAAAAACAGATCGATTCTTGAACCAAATTTAATAAAGCCGGCTTCTTCTGTCTGTCCTACATTTTCGCCTTCTTTAGCAAAACAAATGATACGGCGTGCCACAGCCCCGGCAATTTGTCGAAATAAAATTTCAACTCCATTTTGTTTTTTAACCACGATCGTAGTTCGTTCATTTTCAATAGAAGATTTTGGATGCCATGCGACTAAATATTTTCCCGGATGGTATTTATAATAACTAATCATTCCTTCTACTGGATAATAGGTTACATGAACATTAAGGGGAGACATAAAAATGGAAACCTGAATTCTTTTCCCTTTAAAGTATTCTGTTTCTTCAACTTCTTCAATAACAACCACTTTTCCCGATGCTGGGGCAAGCACAAAATTATCATTCACTGCCAATTTACGATGGGGGACCCGAAAAAATTGGATGATTAAAAATAGAAATATGAGTAAGCCAATAGCAAAGAGATACTTCAGGATCGGAAATCCAGAAAATAAATTAAACGTAATGGCTTCTAAAATGATGACCAGAATAGTACTGACCAAAATGATTTTATATCCTTCTTTATGATAGTGCATATTGGGTTCAAAGAAAGCAAAACAACATCACATAATAAAATTTAAATCAACTGAAGAAACAGCCAATAAAAAGGGGCAGCAAATAAGACACTATCAAAACGATCGAGCATCCCTCCATGTCCAGGCATAATACTTCCTGAATCTTTTACTCCTGCATTTCGCTTCATCATCGATTCGATCAAATCACCTAATGTTCCAAATAATATTACAATTAACGAAACGACTCCCCACATCCATGCATTCAGCTCAGGAATAAATCTTGGAATAATAAAAACAGCTACACTGAAACTTAAAATAGCACCCCCGATCAAACCTTCCCATGTTTTCTTTGGAGAAATTCTTTCGAAGAGTTTATGTTTTCCAAAAAATCTTCCTGACAAATAAGCTCCTGTATCATAAATCCAAATGAGTATAAAAAAACCAAGAATTGGATAAGGATCAAAAGTACCATCGATAAATGCAATATCTATAAGAAGTACAAATGGTATAGAAATATAGAAAGCCGGAAAATAGGTAAGAACCATATTTACCAAAGCATATTTATTTTTGCTAAAAAGTTCAGCAATGGGCACTGCCAAAAAAGGTAAAATGGCTAGTGACACCCATTTTACATCGATAATTCCCGCCAAATATGCGGCCGGAAATAAATACAGCGCTTTAGATAAAATACCTCCGATCATTTCATGCGCTTTCATATCCGGTCTTTGAATAAGTCGAAATAACTCATTACTAGCCAAGACTGTAACAACAAAGAAAAAGCCAATCATCGAATAACTATTCCACAGTAAAGTGGTTATGAAAATGATAAGGAAAATGGCTCCGGAAATCGCTCTTTTAAGCACTATATATAAATTAGGATTCGATTAATTGTTTCGCTTTTAAAATATGATCTCTTTGAACATATAATTCAATTTCACCAAATGATCTGTAAACAGAATCTTGTTTATTAATTATTACAGATTCAATCCCGTTCTCCTCCAAAAAAATCTTCTTCATTTGAACGTCGATCAAAACAAAAGAGGAATAGAGTATAACCCAATCCTTTTCCATTAAAAT
>JAHECK010000061.1:7285-20501 GCA_024641785.1 Flavobacteriales bacterium
CCCTTTATATTCTCTACTTTCTCGGCGATTTTAGCAGGAGCTTTTTCTTTCACCTTTTTTTTCTTTTCTACCACAACTTCTACTTCCTCATCAAAAGGACGTTTTCCGAAAATCAGTTCTAGATCTTCTTTAAAGATCACCTCTTCTTCTAAAAGTTTATCAGCTAATTGAGTTAATTTATCTCTGTTTTCAGTTAAGATCTCAATTGCCTTTTGATAGGCTAAATCTATGATTTTTTTAACTTCTTCATCAATAAGCTCAGCTGTTTTTTCGCTGTAAGGTTTAGTGAAATTATATTCCCCACTACCTGAACTATCATAGAAACTTACATTTCCAACTTTATCATTAAGCCCGTATACCGTAATCATATTATACGCAAGCTTGGTTACCTTTTCCAGATCGCTTAATGCACCTGTCGATATTTCACCGAAGATCACTTTTTCTGCAGCTCTCCCTCCCATCGTCGAAACCATATCGTCAAATAATTGTGCTGTGGTAGTTATTTGTCTTTCTTCTGGCAAATACCAAGCAGCACCTAATGATCGTCCACGTGCTACAATCGTAACTTTTACTAGTGGATGGGCATATTTTAATAACCAGCTTGTAGTAGCATGACCGGCTTCATGATAAGCAACCACTTTCTTTTCTTTCGGAGTGATGATCTTATTTTTCTTTTCGAGTCCGCCAATGATCCGATCGATCGCACTTCCAAAATCGACTTGTGAAACCTGTGTTTTTTTACCTCTTGCAGCGATTAGTGCTGCTTCATTACAAATATTAGCTATATCTGCACCTGAAAATCCCGGAGTTTGTCGTGCTAATAAATCAATATCTACTTTTTTATCTATTTTAATAGGTTTCAGATGTACCTCAAAAATCTCTTTTCTTTCATTTAAATCAGGCATATCAACGTAGATCTGACGATCAAATCGACCTGCTCTTAATAGAGCTCGGTCAAGTATGTCGGCACGATTAGTAGCTGCCATAATAATCACACCTGAATTTGTTCCAAAACCATCCATTTCTGTAAGCAATTGATTAAGCGTGTTTTCGCGTTCATCATTTGCTCCCATATTTTGACCTTTACTTCTTGCTCTACCAATAGCATCTATCTCATCGATAAAGATAATTGATGGTGCTTTTTCTTTTGCTTGCTTAAAAAGATCTCTTACTCTGGAAGCTCCAACCCCAACGAACATCTCCACAAAATCAGATCCTGACAATGAAAAGAATGGGACTTTAGCTTCACCGGCAACCGCTTTAGCCAATAAGGTTTTTCCAGTACCAGGAGGTCCTACTAATAAGGCTCCCTTTGGTATTTTAGCTCCTAATTTTGTGTATTTATCCGGACTTTTTAAGAAATCTACAATTTCTTCAACTTCTTCTTTGGCTCCTTCCAGACCTGCAACGTCTTTAAAAGTAATATTTGTACTTTTTCCTTTATCAAAGAGGGTGGCCTTAGATTTTCCAATATTAAAGATCTGGCCTCCGCCGCCTCCACCTCCGCCCATTCGGCGCATAAAAAACATCCAAATTCCAATCATTATAGCTAAAAACAGGAACCATTGTAATATCTCTCTACCCCAGTATTCCTCTGTTTTATAATTATATTCTATGCCATACTCTTCATGCCATCTTTTAAGATCTGTTGAAATAGATTCTTTCCAGGCACCTACTTCAAAATAATATTGTGGACCGGAACCTTGAGCTCCTTTTATCAATGGCGCTTTGGCTTTTTTCTGATGAACTTCCTTTTGAAGTGCGTCCGGAGTGAGATAAACTTCTCCTTTTTTATCATTAATAATGACCACTTTACTTACATCTCCATCAACCACAAATTGCTCGAAAGCAGAAGGTGTGATCTCTGATTCTGTACCTGAGAAATTCAATAGGTTAAGTGAGATCAAAACTACCCCAACAATGGCATAGATCCAGTAAAAATTAAAGGGCTTCTTACCATCCGGTTTTTTAGAGGGATTATTATTAGGTGCCGTATCCTTATTGCTTTTTTTATTTTCCATGTGTTATTTTCCTTGTTCTAAATCAATCTTCAATATGCTGAAATTTTGCATCTCCCCATAAACCTTCCAAATTATAAAAATCTCTCCAATCTTTATGAAATATATGCACAACTACATCTATATAATCTAATATTACCCATTGTCTATTCTGAAGCCCTTCTTTATGCCATGGTGCTTCGCCCTCTTTTTTCTCAACTTCTTCCTCGATGGCATCTGTAATTGCCGAAACCTGCACATGTGAATCACCTGTACATATCACAAAATTTTTAGCAACTGACTGTGGAATTTCACTTAAATCCAGAACAACAATGTTTTTTCCTTTTACTTTTTGAATTCCCTCAAGAATGGGCGCTAAGAGCTGCTCATCTACTATCTCCATGTAATCGTTTTTCAGGGTTTAAAGTTAATCATTTATGTTGTTATTTTGTAGTAAGAAATTGACTGATAAAATCTATGTTTCCAACAAATATCCATTCGTATTCTGTACTTCATCTTCCAACGGTTGACTCTACGAACAATTATGCTGCCAGTAAAGAAAATCAGCCAAATATTCAGCATAAAACGGTAATTGTGGCGTCTTTTCAAACAAATGGTAAGGGACAGTTTCACAATAAATGGCAGTCTGAGGCAGATCTCAACCTTTTATTTTCTATTTACCTCCTACCAAAAGAGCTATCCGCAACTCAGCAATTTGATCTATCTAGGATAAGTGCATTAGCACTTAGAGATAGTATAAGTTACTTTTTAACAAAACAAGTCACGATAAAATGGCCAAATGATCTTTTTATTGAAGGAAAAAAAATAGCCGGTATTTTGATTGAAAATACAGTGACTCAAAACAGGATCGAACGAAGTATTATTGGCATTGGAATAAATGTAAATCAAAAAATATTTGAAGGATTAAATGCAAGTTCTTTCTTGATTGAAAGTGGTAAAAAATGGGAACTTAAAAGAGTTTTAGAATTCTTTCTTTACCGTTTTGATCTCTATTTTGAATCTCTGAATATAAATCGATCTGAGCTGCTCCGTTCTTTTGATTTGCATCTTCATGACAGAGGCAAATGGCTTAAAATGCATGGTCCAAAACACAAAGAATTCTTAGGACGAATAATTGCTACAAAAGAGAATGGGATGCTGATCGTAGAAGATTCCGAATCAAAGATCCACAATTTTAATCACAAAGAAATCAGTTTTAGTTAAGCTCTTGTTCCAAGCGATCTACAATAAAATCAAATAAATTTTGTAATGGCTTTTCAACCATCATTTTCATAAACATATCGATGTCGGCGCTAAAAACTTGATAACCTTTGGTCGTTCCATTTTCTTCTACTAAATGAATATCAAGATTAAATGCAAATGGAGATTCATCGCCAGATATCAAATGGATCAGATTCGGTTCTACACTCGATTCAATTATAAAACTAATGGTAGTTGCTCCCTGTATTTTAAAAGAACAGCTTTTTTCATCAGAGACCCAGTTACTGATCTTATCAGCAGGCAGGAGGTTTTTAAAATTATTCATGTCCATTAAGTAGGTATATACCTCCTTTGAAGGACGATTGATCACTCCTTTTTTACTTTCAATTTTCATTAGCACTCCAATTTTCAGGATCAGTTCTCCAATAATTTAAGGATTCCAGATCATTTTCATTAATATAACGATCATTTGCCGCCTGAACGAGCATCGTTCTGTAATCTGTTAGCGTAAAATATCTACATTCTGCATCTTCAAAAGCTTTGTTCGCTTTATCAAATCCATAGGTGAAAATAGCTGCTAATCCATTCACTCTTCCTCCTGCTTTTCGTATCGCTTCAACTGCATCAAGACTGCTTTTACCGGTCGAGATGAGATCTTCAATAACCACTACGCTTTGTCCTGACTGCAATTCACCTTCAATTTTATTTTGAAGTCCATGCCCTTTTACAGAAGACCTAACATAAATAAAAGGCTTACCTAAATGATCGGCAATGACAGCACCTAGTGCAATTCCTCCTGTTGCAACTCCAGCAATCACATCCGGCTCTCCATAAAAATCTCTGATCCCGGAAATAAATTCCTGTCGTAAGAAATTTCTGATCGTCGGATAGGATAAGGTTTTTCTATTATCACAATAAATAGGAGACTTCATTCCTGATGCCCATGTAAAAGGTTTTTCAATACTTAATTTGATTGCCTTGATTTGTAATAAATATTCGGCTACTTTTAGAGACGATTTACCCAGGTTTTCCATGGCGCAAATGTATAAAGTTTTTAATGACAACATACCTTTAATTCTACATTCAAATATTTTTTATTTGGCTGAAGAAGAGAATTTTCTATACTTGAAATTCGATTTTCATAAAGAATGGGATTATTGTATTAATAATATTTGGAAAAATGAAGGGGTAAAAGGTTTATCTGTTTTTGCCGAAGACATTAATGAGGCCTGGACAGACTTTAAAAGTTGTTTTAAGGTTGTAAATGCTGCCGGAGGTGTTATTTTAAACGAACATGGTGAGGTCCTAGTGATTGAAAGAAATGGGGTTCTTGATCTTCCAAAAGGACATATTGAGGAGGGTGAATTAGCAAAAGAAGCAGCCCTTAGAGAGGTAGCTGAGGAGTGCGGACTTAGAAATCATACGATAAAAAGTTCTAATCCAAAAGTCTCTTACCATATCTATCATTTGAAAGGAGAATGGATACTTAAAAAAACCTTTTGGTTTGCGATGAATGCCTCTATAAATGAACCCTTAATTCCTCAAATGGAAGAAGGGATTACTTCAATTACCTGGATGGATAGACATACTATAAGAAATAACAGAGATCAATTTTATTCTTCTCTTTTGGATTTATTAGTTTGATCTTCCCAAAATCGCAGCTTATTTTCTTCTCTCTTTTTAACTTCCATTTCATAAAAAGTTTTCTCTATTCCAGTACTTGGCCATAAGGCAGGCCATTCCACTATCTTCAGGTCTTCATCAATTAAATAAAATAGTGGGAGATCATAAATGGATAAAAGTTTAAGTTTTTCGGGGTGAACTCCAATCCAGCCTAATTCCCAATTGTAATTTCTATTTGCATTTACAAATCGGTAAAAATCCTCCGAATCAGGATCAATACTTAAACTTATAAATCGAATATCGCTAGAATATTTTTTATTTAACTGATCCATAAATTCCATTTCTGCAAGGCTAGAAGAACTCCAAGTCGAGAAAATCTGCAAATAGATCATTTGGCCTTCAAAATCAGAGAGCTTTACAGAATCTCCTGTAAAGCTGAGAAATTCTATAACGGGAAAGAGGCTTCCTTTTTTAGCACGTTTCAATTTTTCAATAAAATGAACTGCAATGTCTCTGTGTATTGGATAAGAGGATTGAATAGAGATCTCCCCTATTACAGCTAAAATAGTGCTGTCCATTTTTGAATGGATCGTTGCATAATCATATAGTCCTTTTAATAAAACCAATTCTCTTAATTGAGGTCCTCCACTCATCGCATCCTCTGAAACTAATTGAGCCAGTTCGGCCTTACAATCAGATGATTTGAGGGCTTTATCCAATTTTTCGGAAAGAGGGTAATAACTATAGTATTCAAAAAAGTTTTGATAAAACTCATTAAAGAATCTAGCATACTCTGGATTATTATAGGCGATTTTTTCATTTCTAAAGTATTCATTGTACAATGTATCTTTCTTTTCCCCTAAGGAAAATGAGATTGAGGCAGCAGCATATTTTTTATAGCTTGTAATAAATGATGCTGTATCCGAATCTGAAATAAGACTATCTGCAAATGTTTTAAATTTTAGCAAGCTTTCTTTTTGAGAAAACTTCCTTGCACTTAGATTATTACTTTGATCTAATGAATAAATAGAATCCGATGCATTTAAAGGATCATTGCTTAAATCGCCTAATAATAAGGTTGAGAAAAATGAATCCAATTCACTATTAAATAACATTATTTGAGAATTGACATCTTCCTCCGGGATATTTAAAAGTGAAAGCATTACTTTGGTATTCCATGCTAAAGATCTGTTTTCTCCTTCTTCATGTTTCGGAAATGCAATTTCATAATCTGTATTTGGCTCCAAATATAAGCTTCCATATTGATAATCGATTCCTACTCTGATTTTAGAGATGTCCTTAATCGATAAAAGAAACACACATTCTCCTTCTATTACTTTTCCCTGATCGATCAATTGGGTGTGACGACTAAAAAAATCATCTTCGAGCCATATATATACGTTTTGATTCTCGTAATGCTCTGCGAAAACTTTTAGACTCACTTCCTGAGCCTGAGAAAAAAATGAAATAAAGATGAAAAAAATAAGGAATCTATAGTTCAACTGCGTCCGGTATAAAGGCTTTAATATCTCCGCCATGTTTATAGATATCACGTACAATACTCGAATTTATTGCAGAAAAACCGGGATCGGTAATAAAAAAAACCGTTTCAATAGAGGGGTCTAAAAGTCTATTGGCATGCGAAATAGGAAATTCATAATTAAGATCTGAAGTATTTCTTAAGCCTCTAAGTATAAATTTCGCTCCTAATTCCTGGCATAATTTAACGGTGAGTTCCTGATAGCTGACCACTTTTATTTTAGGATTCTTTTTAAATGTATCTTCAATAAATTTTGTCCGTTTATCGAGTGAAAATAGATTGCTTTTATTTGCATTGATCCCAATGGCTATATAAATGGTATCGAATAAAGTGCAAGCTCTATTTACAATTGATTCATGCCCTTTTGTTATTGGATCAAAGGATCCCGGGAATACGGCTATTTTCATTTTGAGAGCAATTAAAAGCGTGTCGTTTAAAGAAGTCGGAACTAATCTACAAAGAAAAAACTAAAATGCACTGCACCATATTTTTTTGTATAGGAATACTCCTTAATTTCCTCGAAATTTAAGGAAGAAGAATGTTCAAGAATAAGACATCCTCCGGAATTTAATAACTTTTTATCTAAAATTAAATGAGGGAGTTCAATAACGCCTTTTAATTCGAAAGGAGGATCCGCAAAAATGATATCTGCTTTTACATCATTCTTTTCAATCCAGCGAAAAACATCTTTAATTAGGATTTCAACATTTGTGAAACCCATTTCCTTTGCATTTTTAACCAATTGTTTATAAACGGGAAATGATTTTTCAATGCAGATCACTTTTTCAACTCCCCGAGAGGCAAACTCAAAGCCAACACTACCTGAACCAGAAAAAAGATCAAAGACCGTCAATCCGTCAAGTTGATAGCTATTAGATAGAATATTAAATAAACTTTCTCGGGCAAGATCTGTTGTGGGTCGACTTTTAAACCCATTTGGAGGATTGAACTGGCGGCCTTTATGAGACCCGCTGATTATTCGCAATGGGAAGGGTTTAGTAAATTAATAAATGCTGTTGGCGTTTCTAGTGCAGGAGGATAAGGAAGCAAATGATCAAGAGGAAAGTTTTTCATTTCACCAAGGTACTTCCTTAACCAGAACAATTCTTCACTTTCAGCATTTAAAATTCCAGAGACAGAAATTTCATTTTCTTCAATGTCCCATTGTTTCAAGGCGTACATTATAAAATAGGCAATGTCTTCTGAAGTTTGGTAGGAAAAGGAATTATAGAAAAGCATCTTTCCTTCTTTAAAAATGACAAATTCAAAAAATGATCTTTTAAAATGGGCATGAACAATCGCCTTACTTTGTTGTTTACTAAGCCTGAAAATTGATTCGACTAAAAAAGCGCTGGCATGACTGAATGATATGCCTGACATACTTTCATTATATAAACCAACGAGCCAATCCGGTACTTTAAAAACGATGTGATTTTTTAATTCCGGTATTTTGGTTGAAAAGCATTTTCCAATAAAATTCTCGCCGAAAGAAGAATGAATATAAAAATCAAGATTTTGAGGATCAAAGAGCTCTTCGGGAATAAAAACACATTCACGATTTGCCATTAGGATGGCTCGTTTCGAAAAAGGAAAGTTTAATATTTCATCGTTTTCGAATAGTTCTTTTAATAAAGATCTACGTTCCATTCTTCCGTTAGAAGCTTCTAAAGGGATAGAACATAAACCGACACAACTATTCGTTCCTTTATTTATAATTGCGTAAGACAGTTGATCGACTTCGCTTTCGATCAATAAGGTTGATGTAGAATGGAGCTCTTCTTTTTTTGTATGTCCAACACGAAAAGTGTTGAATTTATTCTTTCCAGTTACCATTTGTATTTGCCTCTGTCATAGACCCTACCTGTAATGCAGGTTCTGCAAATGGCTCAGGGTCTTTCGCTTCGAATACGGGCTTTTGTAAGCCTGATACATCAATAAAGCCAGCTTTCAATAAAAATGGTTTATTACTGTATGGTGCAATTACCATTAAGTCCGGATCGAAAGGATGATTTCCTCTTTTTTCCGCAACTCTAGCCTCTAAAAATTTCACTTCCATTACGGAAACATAAAAAGTATCTCTACTAATAATTCCAAGTTTCAACGCTTCACCTTCACTTAAGGTATCTGGGATCTCACCAACCGCTCTAATTTCCGGTAAAGAATCGTACTTCACAAAATTCACAAGACTATCTATACTTGCAGTATACCTTCCGTATTTTGATTTAAAAGCAAGTTCAGCAGTTCGAACATCTTTTAGTCTAACGATTACTTCGGCATTGACCTTTTCTTTCTTTCTTGTATAACGAATCTCTTCATTTACCGAATTATAATCCTGATAAACAAAATAGGCAGCGATAACAAGCACTACTATTTGAAGAACAAGATTTATTTTATTGTTCAAAATATTGGCGACCATTAATCCGGACAATAACCCGGAAACAATGATTGCAAAACCTGCTATTTTATACATTGAACTTTGGTCGCTACTGCCTACAAGCAATAAAATTCCCAATATCACAATTAGTGCTGGAAATATAAACCTCAATAAACTTTTAAGAAAATCCATGTTTTTATTGATACTTTAGTGACTTTTGAAGTGCTACAAATCTACAATTTTTTTTAAATCGTAAACATCAAAATTTAAATACTTCAACAAATATAATGATAGAACTTTACTATTAAACAACAATAAGGGATTGAATATAAAAGAAACAATATATAAATGGCTTCAATATGAAGCAACACCTGACCAGGAAAAGCTAATTCATGCCCTAGAAAAGTTTACGTTAAGCAGTAAATCCAATCCTATTTTAATAATAAATGGGCATGCCGGCACCGGGAAAACATCATTGATCTCGGCCTATGTTAAATCATTATCAACGTTAAAAATTCGAAGTCAATTAATGGCTCCAACCGGAAGAGCTGCAAAAGTTTTCTCTTCATTTGCTAAGAAAAAAGCGAGTACGATCCATAAATTTATTTACCGACATAGTTCAGATGAAGGAGGCTATTCATCCTGGAAACGACAAGAAAATAAAAATTCTAATACCGTATTTATTATTGACGAAGCTTCTATGATCTCGTCACAGACTGCAGTTTCCGGTAGTGGTTTTACATATCGAACATTACTTGAGGATGTAATCGACTTTGTTTTTGAACAAAAAGGGAACAAACTTATTCTAATTGGAGACTTGGCTCAGCTACCTCCTGTTGGAGAAAAGGAAAGTTTAGCCTTAACGATCTCCTATTTTTCAACTATTGGAAATTTTCCAATAGCATTGATCTCTCTAAAAGAAGTCGTTCGTCAGGATGCAGGAAGTTTAGTTCTTAATAACGCTACGATCGTACGTAATATGATCGATGCTTCTCACCCCGGATTCCCTTCATTTGTTCTTGAAAATCCTAATGAAGTGATGGCGATAAATGGTCATGAACTTCAGGAATACTTAGAATCTTCTTATGATGAAGTAGGAATGGACAGCATGATCTTTATCACTTGGTCGAATAAAAGAGCAAATATTTTCAATCAACAAATACGCTCACGAATTCTTTGGCACGAAGAAGATATCAATGCCGGTGATTATATAATGGTCGTAAAGAATAATTATTTCTGGATCGAAGATAATTTTATTGCTAATGGAGACGTACTTGTTGTTTCCAGGGTTCAAAAGATCATCGAAAGATATGATATGAAATTTGCAGAGCTTTCGGTGCATTTTATGGATGATGATGATAAAAACACTTTTGATGTAATTGTTTTGCTCGATGTGTTAACAGAGGAAGGTCCTTCACTAAGTGCAGAAAAAGCTAAAATACTTTTCGGAAAGATCGAGGAGGATTATATCGATATTAAAAGTCATGCTAAAAGAATAAAAAAAGTATTTGATGACCCCTTCTATAATGCATTGCAAATTAAATTTGCCTATGCTGTAACCGCACATAAATCTCAAGGCGGTCAATGGCCTATAGTATTTTTGGAACAACCATTTATCAGAGAAGCACTACCTACAGTCGAAGACCTAAGGTGGCTTTATACCGGAATCACAAGGAGCTCTTCTAAGCTTTATTTTGTTAACTTCTCTGAACAGTTCTTTAAAAACTCAGAGTAGGCGGGGGTTAACGTGTTAATTAATATGTTAATAATACAAAATTAATCTTCCTTTGATTCAGCCACACTTTTACTATTTTTAGTAAAAACTTACCACCCTGTGAAATTTGGGAGCTTTTTCCTACTTTTAATTGGCTTTTCTTTTCACCTAACCGGCCAAGAAACCACTGTTATCAATAAAATTATTGGTGATGGACAGAACGACGAATATCAATTAAAGCAAAGCGATCAATATACCTTTATCATCAATTACTATACTCCAAAACAATCATCTGAGGAGCAAGTCGCTGAATTGCTAGGTACCGGTTTAGATCTTTATATTGATAAGTCTTATCAAATAGGAGACGAAAACCTTATTTTATTTAATGACCCTCCCAAAATGCTCATTGAGATGAGTAGTCTGGTAAACCAAGGTCTCCAATTATTTCAAATCAAAGAAATTTTTTCCGGATTCTCTCCTAAAATTTATTCAAAATTAAAAAGTTTGGGATCCATGTCGTGGACAGATACCGAATATGAGTTATTAGGTGATAGTCCGGAAGAAAGAAAAGAAATACTTCACTATTTTATTGATTCAGAAATCCTTGATCTAAAAGGATTATGTAGGTCTGAGATCGCTTCTTTTTTAAAAAATGAAAAAGCGATGGAAGTACCAGATGTATGGGCAAAAAAAATGAATCAATCAATGGACATTGAAAGTCCGGTCGCCTATGAAGCAGAAGGATTTATTCCTCCTTTAGAATATATTTTAGATGAACCTGTCAGTGCCACTGATTTTGATCAAGAATTAAGTCTGCCAAAAAGTTTTATTGATGATTATAATCGTCAATTAAAGAAGCAAAATAAAAGAAATAGAAGAAATAAAGATGATTTCAATGAAGAGCTATTAGCGCTGCTACAGCAGAATTCCTCTCAATTACTGGCTATTCATAAAGATCTGGCTGATTTTCAAAAAGAAAATATAGTACACGATCGTGAGATCAGAAAAGAAAACAATGATCAGTCGGCCCTACTTCAAGAGCAGATCGATGAATTAAAAGAAATGATCTATTCTGATGAACGCACGCCAAAAGAGCTTAATGTTTTTAAGAAAAGTGCTAATAATGAAAAACTACTCATCTATTTTGATAAAAATTCCTTTGAACTAAGCAATCAATATAAATTGGAATTAAATAGAGTATTAAGTGTATTAATTAAGAATGCAGAATTAAAAATAATGATTACGGGATATGCAGACAAATCAGGTGATGCTGATTTTAACGCTTATATTTCTCAAAAAAGAGCTGAAGAAGTAAAAAAATACCTTTTTAAGAAAGGGATCTCAAGTAAGCGAATGGTCATGAATTATTTAGGCGACATCAGTTCAATGTCAGAAAATGCCGGAGACCGTAGGGTCGAAATCGAATTTATTAATGAATTAGGCATGATCGACCTATCAAGCAATTAATCATCTCATATTTTAAAAGCGATTTAACGATTCTTAGCAGAATATTTTTCGATATTCGCACAAAATTCACATACTATGTCCGACGATAAAAAGATCATCTTTTCGATGAACAGGGTAAATAAGCTAAGCCCTCAAGGAAAACAGATCCTTAAAAATATTAACCTCTCCTTCTATTATGGAGCAAAAATAGGTATCATCGGACTAAATGGTTCGGGGAAATCTACTCTAATGAAAATCATCGCCGGATTAGATGATGCTTTTCAAGGAGATGTCGTTTTTGCCCCTGGTTATACCGTAGGTTATCTGCATCAGGATCCTGAATTGGATGATAGTAAAACGGTAAAAGAAATCGTTTCGGAAGGAGTTCAAGAGATCATGGATGTTCTCGCTGATTATGAGCGTTTGAACAAACAGTTAGAAGACCCAGATGTATATTCAGATCCTGAAAAGTTTGATAAAGTGATCGCTCAGCAAGGTGTAGCTCAGGATAAGATCGATGCAATGGATGCCTGGGAAATAGATACGAAATTAGAACGTGCAATGGATGCCCTTCGAACACCTGAAGGAGATGAATTGATCAAAAACCTATCGGGTGGAGAACGAAGAAGGGTGGCATTATGTCGATTATTATTGAAACAACCCGATGTACTTCTACTCGATGAGCCGACGAACCACCTGGATGCTGAATCGGTAGAATGGTTGGAGCTTTTCTTGTCGCAATATAGTGGTACCGTTATCGCAGTTACTCACGATCGATACTTTCTTGATAATGTTGCCGGATGGATCTTAGAGTTAGATCGAGGTGAAGGAATTCCATGGAAAGGAAATTATACCTTATGGCTTGAGCAAAAAACCAAGCGAATGGCTGCTGAGGAAAAACAGGAAAGCAAGCGCAGAAAAACTCTACAACAAGAGCTGGATTGGGTGAGATTAAATCCTAAAGGACGTCATGCCAAAGCAAAATCCCGTCTTTCAAATTATGAGAATCTGCTTAAAGAAGAAAGCAAAGAGAAAATTGATAAATTGGAAATTCCAATCCCTAATGGACCTCGTTTAGGAAATGACGTGATCGAAGCAATTCATGTTAAGAAAGCTTTTGGAGATAAATTATTATTCGATGACCTGAATTTTAAATTACCCCCCGCAGGTATTGTAGGAATTATTGGTCCGAATGGAGCCGGAAAAACGACCTTATTCAAATTAATAATGAAAGAGCTTGATGCGGATGATGGGCAATTTAAAGTAGGTGAAACTGTAAAGATCGGATATGTTGATCAGGC
>JAHECK010000169.1 GCA_024641785.1 Flavobacteriales bacterium
AGGTATTTCCGGAATATGGATTTCCGATCAATCCCAGATCTACATCAGGAGCGTTAACGCTTGTCAAATCCGGTGTTGCTCCGGGAGCAAAGTTTGCTGCGCAACTAGGATCTGTATGTGGAACTGCACTCCATTCGGGTGGAACCATACTTATACTCAATATCGTGCCTTCAAGATCTCCATTTAGGAAGTCCTGTCCTATCAGCATTGAACTGATAAGGCAAATCGCGGTGATGCTAAATATTCTTTTCATTAAAAGAGATAGCACTTAAAATAGAGCTGTCTTTTGGGTTTAGTTTGTTTCCTTTATCTAATTGACGCTTAAATTCAAAGTATGTTACTTAATCGCCTGTTTTTTTTATTCCTTATTGCGTAATTGAGTTTGTAAGTTAATAAATATCAAATAGTTATTTGCGCATTTATTGCTAAAGGATATATTTAATGATTAAAGGAAAAATATGGTCGAATGTGATTTCAAAATAAAAAACCAATCCGCCAATGGCGGACTGCTTTTCTCTTGTGGGACATACTGGATTGCCTTCGGCGATCAAGTAATTCATTGAAGGGAATCAAAGCAATAGAATATTTCATATTCAAGCATCTTTCTCTTCATCTGAATTAAAGTAAACTTTATTCAGATTCCGATCAATCTGCTTTTTTATTGCTTTGATCATCAAGTGGGACATACTGGATTCGAACCAGTGACCTCTTGCTTGTCGAGCAAGCGCTCTAAACCAACTGAGCTAATATCCCATAGCGCTCTTAATCCCGAAACTTCGGGAAGCTAATATCCCATTTTTATGGAAGTGCAAATTTATTGTTTTAGATCAAATTTTGAAATTTTAAGCACGAAATCCGAAATCCAAAATAAATCTAAAATTCGAAATACAAATATCCAAAGGGCAATTGTTAATTATGAAAAAATTTAATTTTAAAATTTGGATTTCGTACTTATTTAGGATTTAGATATTCGGATTTTGGATTTCTTTATTCTACATTCTAATTTTTTCCGTGACCAATATTACTGTACACACTACAGTCAACATTTACTTTTGAAGCTCATTTGATTTAACGATCTTAGATAAAAAATATTAGAATGAAAGAACATAATATAAGTTTAGAACATATCGACGGAATGGCCTTTAAAACGGAGGTCGACGGTCATGAATTGATATTGGATGCGGAAGCGGATTTTGGAGGAAAGGACCGAGGACCTCGGCCGAAACCCTTATTGCTGGTTTCGCTTTTAGGATGTACCGGAATGGATGTCGTTTCTCTTTTGAATAAAATGAGAGTGGATTACGATGATTTTAAAGTCAAAGCCAACGGGACTCTCGCCGAAGAACATCCGATGTATTATACAAAGATCCATTTAGAATATCATATCTGGGGTAAGAATGTAGATAAAGAAAAGGTCGAAAAAGCCGTCGCATTGTCTACCGAACGTTATTGTGGAGTACACTTTATGCTTTCAAAATCATCCAATGTGAGTCACGAAATTATTTATCACCAATAAAAAGTAAAATGAGTTATTATATAAGTAAAAAAGTAAATTATTCATATCTGGAAGCGATCGAGAAAACCAAAGCAAGTTTGAAAGAACAAGGCTTCGGCATTGTGACGGAAATTGATATGCAAGCGGTATTAAAAACAAAGATCGATAAAGATATTTCTCCTTATATCATTCTTGGTGCTTGTAATCCAAACTATGCCTACCATGCCGTTCAAACAGAAGAGAATATCGGATTGATGCTACCTTGTAATGTAGTGGTGAGACAAGACAATGACGGAAAGATCGATGTGTCGGTGATCGACCCTTTAGAAGCTATGAAACCGGTTGGAAATGAGGGTCTCGAAGAAATGGCTTTTGAAGTAAAGGACAAACTGGAAAAAGCGATTAAAAATCTTTAGTTTACTATTGGATTCCTGAATAATATCAAATTTTGTAAGGAATGCTAAATGTTGTGTATATTGAACACTTCATTGAATGTTTTTTTTCATTTTTGCCTCGTTAAACCTTTTTCATGAGTAAACTCGAAGAATACTTTAAACCTTATAGAGACGGAACTGTTGGGCGGAATTCAACCTTTATATCTCCTTTCGGAGAAAAAAACATTATTTATTCTGACTGGACAGCCAGCGGACGCCTTTACGAGCCAATAGAAAGAAACCTTTTAGAAAAGTTCGGTCCCTATGTTGGTAACACCCATACCGAGACTTCAGTAACAGGTAGTACAATGACCGTCGCTTTCCATCAAGCATTGAAAATGATCAAGGATCATGTAAATGCCGATCAGGACGATGTGATCATCGCATCAGGTTCCGGAATGACAGGTGTTGTGAATAAATTTCAGCGAATTCTTGGATTCCGAGCGCATGAAGGTTTTAGAGAAAAAGTATTGCCAATTGGAAATGATCGTCCGGTTGTTTTTATTACTCATATGGAACATCATTCAAACCATACTACCTGGTTAGAATCCTTGGTAGATGTGGTAATTATTCGTCCAAGTAATTCTGATCAATGCGATCTACAACACCTGGCAGAACTACTTATTGAATATAAAGACCGAAAAGTAAAGATTGCTTCCATTAGTGCTTGTTCAAATGTTACCGGAATTACTAATCCATATTATAAAGTAGCTAAAATGATGCATCAAGCCGGCGGACTATGTTTCGTTGATTTTGCTTGTTCAGCTCCCTATGTTCACATGGATATGCATCCAAAAGATAAGGAGGAACGCCTTGATGCTGTTTTCTTTTCACCTCATAAATTTTTAGGTGGTCCTGGTACGCCGGGTGTGCTTATTTTTGATCGACAATTATATAAAAATACCGTTCCTGATAATCCGGGTGGAGGTACCGTTAACTGGACCAATCCATGGGGAGAAAAAAGTTATATCGCCGACATTGAGATCCGCGAGCAAGGTGGAACACCGCCATTTTTACAAACGATCAAGGCGGCAATGGCTATTCGATTAAAGGAGGATATGGGAGTGGAGAATATCCTTGCAAGAGAAGAAGAGTTATTGAGTCGTATTTTCACTCAAATATGCACTATCCCAAATTTAAAGATCCTTTCAAAAGATCATAAAAACAGATTGGGAGTAATTTCCTTTTATATTGATGACCTGCACTTTAATTTAGGAGTGCGAATGCTGAATGATCGTTACGGAATTCAGATGCGTGGTGGATGTTCATGTGCCGGAACTTATGGTCATCTTCTATTAGATATTCCTCGTAATCTTTCTAAAATGATCACCGATAAAGTAGATAGCGGAGATCTAACGATCAAACCGGGATGGATTCGTTTTTCCATTCATCCTTCTATGACCAATGATGAGGTTGATTATATCGTAAATGCCTTAAAAGAAATATCTGAGAATCATAAAGAATGGGCTAAGGACTATGAATATGATCCAAAAAGCAATGAATTCTTCTTTGCCAATGGTAATGATCCTAAAATAGATCCTTCTTCATGGTTCGATGTAGGCGTGAAGGAGATGGTGAAGTAGCTAGAAGCTAGAAGCTAGCATGGAGCACGAAGTTAATACGGTACATGTCACCCAGTCGAAGGGTTTGGATATAAAATGAATTTTCAAGAATAAAAGAAAAAGAAGACCGAAGCTCCGGCCGAAAGTTTATCAAAAGTTATATCACAACGTTTCATAGATAGAAAAAAAGGTTTACAGCCTTGTCTTTGTGAGCTTCATTTAAACTTTGTAGATCGTAATGATACAACTTCGCCCCTTTATCCAATCCATAGGTCCATGGTTTCACAATAAAATTTTACTTTAGTGGCAAATCAAATGAGTATATGCCTATTCCTTTCGACAGACATAAAATAGCCAATTTCGGAAGCTTGGAGTTTAAAGCCAAACAAGTTGTGGAAGGTTTTATTACAGGCTTACATAAGAGTCCTTACCATGGTTTTTCAGTCGAATTTGCCGAACATCGTGCATACAATAAAGGCGAAAGCACGCGCCATGTCGACTGGAAATTATATGCCAAGACGGATAAGTTATTTGTGAAGAAATATGATGAAGAGACCAATCTTCGTTGTCAGATCGTGATCGATACTTCTTCCTCCATGAATTTCCCTTTGGATCCGGATTATACTAAGGAACGTTATGATAAGATCGGTTTTGCGGCCTACGCAGCTGCTTCATTGATTCAATTGATGCGAAAGCAGCGAGATGCAGTTGGAATAAGTTTATTTACTGATAAGGTCACCAAACATATCGATGCAAAGTCGAATGCACTTCATGTTCACCGTCTTTTTGAAAATTTAGAAGAGATCATTAATCCTAATCGAAATAAACAGGAACAAAGTGCTCCTGTAGATGCGATCCATGAGGTAGCAGAGCGAATTCATAAACGATCTTTAGTGATTATTTTTTCAGATCTGATGGACACGAGTGGGAGGCAAGATGACTTGATCGATGCATTACAGCATTTGCGTTATTATAAGCATGATGTGGTGGTTTTTGATCTTTTTGATAAGAAGCATGAGCTCGAATTAGACTATGATAACCGACCCTATACCTTTATTGACCAGGAATCAGGAGAGAAAGTGAAGTTAAATCCCAGCTCTTTGAAGGAAGTTTATGAGAGGAAAATGAGTGAATTTATTCATGAATTAGAGGTGAAGTGCGGACAGTATAAGATTGATTTTGTGCGTTGTGACGTAAACGAAGGCTTTTATCCGGTCTTATTAGAATACATGGTAAAACGCCAAGGACTTTACTAGTAAATGATAAAAAGGAAAAAGGATGTTTTTTTTATCGAAAAATCCTTGCTCAAATAAAAAATTGCTATAATTTTGTCGCGCTTCAAATGAGAAGCATTGCTATATGCAAACGGTCTGGTAGTTCAGTTGGTTAGAATACCTGCCTGTCACGCAGGGGGTCGCCGGTTCGAGCCCGGTCCAGACCGCAAGGGGAAGTTAGCGCTTCCCCTTTTTTTGTACTTAAAATTGATGTAAAACATTGATAATCATATTGATAAGCCAAATAAGGTTAATCAATTAGGGATTCTTAAGCGAAAATATATTTCGTTAAAATCCACAATTGTCTTGGATTATCTAATAGTTAGGGGTCAATTTATAAATTAGGCGACCCTTAAAAGACTCTTCTTATACAGTATAATATTTTATATAAAAAGGATCTCCCAAAATGGAGTCATTGGCTTTTAATTGAACCTTATTTAAACACAAAATAATAAATCAAATAAAACTTTTTGTTTTTTAAAGTCTTTCTACATTTAGCCCCTATTTAAACCATCATCTCGAACAATGAAG
>JAHECK010000062.1 GCA_024641785.1 Flavobacteriales bacterium
TATCATATGCAGGAAGCAGGTGCAACAGCGGATATTGAACTCGCATATACTTTAGCAGATGGACTAGAATATGTTCGAACGGGTATTGAAGCCGGAATGAACATCGATGACTTCGCTCCTCGCCTCTCCTTCTTTTGGGCAATAGGAATGAACCATGCCATGGAGATCGCTAAAATGAGAGCTGCCAGAATGCTTTGGGCAAAACTCATCAAGCCATTTAATCCGAAGAATGAAAAGTCTTTAATGCTCCGAACTCACTGTCAGACTAGTGGATGGAGTCTTACCGCTCAGGATCCATTTAATAATGTTGCGAGAACTTGTATTGAAGCAATGGCTGCTGCAATGGGCGGAACACAATCACTGCATACAAATGCCTTAGATGAAGCGATCGCTCTTCCAACTGATTTTTCTGCGCGAATTGCAAGAAATACGCAGATCTACTTAATGGAAGAAACCGGAATTACAAAACATATCGATCCATGGGCCGGTTCCTACTATATGGAAAAACTAACTCATGACCTTGCAAATAAAGCTTGGGAATTGATAGAAGAAGTCGAAAAATTAGGTGGAATGACCAAAGCCATTGAGACAGGCTTACCTAAAATGCGGATAGAAGAAGCCGCTGCTAAACGACAAGCGCGAATCGATAGCAATCAGGACGTAATTGTTGGAATTAATAAATATCAAACCGATGAAAAAGAAAGTTTTGATATTTTAGAAGTAGATAATAGTAAAGTAAGGGAAGGTCAAATTGCTCGCTTGAACAAAATGAAAGCTGAACGAGACCAATCGCTTGTTACAAAGAATTTAAACGCTTTGACAGAAGCGGCTAAAAATAATAAAGGGAATTTACTCGAATTAGCGGTTGTAGCTGCTCGAAACAGAGCAAGTTTAGGAGAGATCTCTGATGCGATTGAGCTTGCATTTGGAAGATATACTGCTAAGATCAATGCCATTTCAGGCGTATATGCAAAAGAAATTATGGATAATAAAGCCTATAAAGAAGTCTTAAAAAGCGCTGATGCTTTTGCCAGTTTAGAAGGTCGAAGACCAAGGATTATGGTCGCCAAAATGGGACAAGATGGTCATGATCGCGGTGCAAAGGTGATTGCTACTTCCTTTGCTGACATGGGCTTTGATGTGGATATTGGACCTCTATTTCAAACTCCGGAAGAAACCGCAAAACAAGCCGTTGAAAACGACGTACATATTTTGGGGGTATCCTCACTTGCAGCAGGACATAAAACGCTTATTCCTGCTCTGGTTAAGGAATTAAAGACATTCGGAAGAGAAGACATTATTATTATTGCCGGAGGTGTTATACCTGAAAAGGATTATGACTTTCTTTTTAAAAATGGCGTAAGTGCGGTATTTGGTCCCGGGACTAAAATTCCTGAAGCAGCCAAAGAAATATTGGATATCATGATTGCTAATCATTCACATAATAAATAGCATGATTACACCTAAAGCAGTCTTGATGGTTAAACCATGGGATTTTTCCTATAGTGAAGACAGTGCAAAATCTAATGCCTTTCAGAAAGATCTAAGTGTTTTAGGTGATGTGAGTCAGATTGCCATAAAAGAATATGAACAAGCGATTAATAAAATAGAAGCAGCAGGAATAGAAGTTTTGTCTTTCGAAGAAAGATCTAAAATTGAAGTGAAGGATGCTGTTTTTCCAAACAATTGGATCGGATTTCATCCTGATGGGAAAGTGATCCTCTACCCTATGATGCATGAAAGCCGACGAAATGAACGCAATATTAAGGTTTTGGACCTGCTTACTGACAAAGGACATAAGGTAAATGAACTAATTGACCTTAGTAAGCTGGAGGATATTGGTCATTTCCTGGAAGGAACAGGAAGCATGGTGATCGATTACAAAAGCAAAGTTGCTTATGCCTGCATATCTCCACGGACCCATATCGAAACCTTTAATGAAGCCTGTGAAATTCTAGGACTAATACCTTTTAGTTTTCATGCGAATGATCTGAATGGCATTCCGATCTACCATACGAATGTGATCCTTACCATAACTGAAAAACTCGCAATTGTTTGTCTGGAATGCATTGACAATACAGTAGAACGAATGATGTTAAAGAAGAAATTCGAAGCTACAGGACTTGAGATTATAGAGATAAATTTCAAACAAGTCGAACAATTTTGTGGAAATGCGTTTGAAGTTAAAAACAAGAAAGGTGAGAGTCATTTGATTTGCTCAACAAGTGCCTGGAATGCATTTTCAAAAGATCAGAAAGCTTTGATTGAAAAATTCCATAGTCCGCTTTCAATCGACATCACGACTATCGAAACAATAGGTGGTGGAAGTGCAAGGTGTATGGTGGCGGGTTTGTACTTTTAATTAGGAATTAGTTAATGAACCGCAAAAAACGCAGTGGATCGCTAAATAATTGATTAAATAAAAATGACTGATCTGAAAGAAAGTGAAATACTTTTCTTAAGCATTTACCCATCCACTTAGTCACTCAGTTTTAGCTCAATAATTTCTTAGCCAAATCCTCCCTACCCCTTGCAGAAAGGGTATTTCGAATCCAGTCTTTATTCTCTTTCTTATACCAAAAGAAAAAACGATGCTGGTCTTCACGCTCTTTTTTTGTCCGGGCTGTATAGGTTTTCTTACCCGTATAAGGATGATAACCCGAATAATAGATAACCGTTGCAACGGTCATAGGTGTTGGAGTAAACCCTTGAACCTGTTCTAATTGAAAACCCATGTCCTTGGTTTCTGCCGCCATATTCGCCATATCATCCAACTCACTTCCGGGGTGACTTGAGATAAAATAAGGGATCAATTGTAATTTTAATTGAAGCTTTTCATTGATCTTATCAAACTGATCTTTAAAGGAATGAAAGAATCGGAATGAGGGCTTGCGCATTAACTTTAAGGTCTTGTCGGAAGTATGTTCCGGCGCAACTTTTAGTCTACCTGAAACATGATTCTTCATCACCTGTTCCATATATTCTTCCCCACTCTTATCCATGTCCTTATTAAAATCCTTCACTAAAAGATCATAGCGGATCCCACTGCTTACAAAGGCTTTCTTCACTTTTGGATTTTCATCTATCTTTTTATAAAGGTCGATCATCGACTGGTGACTCGTATCTAAATTAGAACAAACCACAGGGTCGATACATGAAGGAGCCTGACAACGATCACAAATAGACTGGATCTTTCCTTTCATTTTGTACATATTCGCTGAAGGTCCGGCTACATCACTGATATAGCCTTTAAAATCCGGCATATTAGTTACAGCGTCCACTTCTTTTAGAATGGATTCTTCGGAACGAGAAGCAATAAACTTCCCTTGATGTGCACTGATCGTACAAAAGGAACAACCTCCAAAACAACCTCGATGGGTATTGATCGAAAACTTGATCATTTCGAAAGCAGGGATGGCTCCTCGCTTTTTATATTTTGGATGTGGTAAACGGGTATAAGGCAAATCGAAAGTTGAATCCATTTCCTTTTCAGTCATGGTTCGATAAGGAGGATTGATCACAATAATCTCATCTTCAAAACCTTGTGTAATTCTCCTTGCAAAAGTCTTATTCGACTCCGTTTCAATGATCTTAAAATTGGAGGCATATTTTTTTGAGTTCCGCAAACACACTTCATGTGAGTATAAAGAAACATCTTCCCAGTTTTTATTCTTTGGCAATGGAACATCGGCTGGTATAGCAAAAGAAGTCTGAGGGATGGTCTTCAAGCTTTCGAAAGGCACTCCCCGCTTCATTAAGCGAAGGATCTCACGAAGAGGTTGTTCTCCCATTCCATAGACCAACATATCCGCACCACTCCACTTTAACATGGTAGGTTTCAATTCATCCGACCAATAATCGTAGTGAGTAACCCGACGTAATGAAGCTTCTATTCCACCGATTAGAACAGGAACATCCGGATACATTTCCTTTAAAATTTTTGTATAGACAGCCGTAGCATAATCGGGTCTAAACCCTGCTAATCCATCAGGAGTATAGGCATCGGTAGATCGTCGTCTCTTTGAAGCGGTATAATGATTTACCATGGAATCCATTGTCCCTGCCGATACAGCAAAGAATAGATTGGGTTTACCAAATTTTTTAAAGTCTTTAAGATTATCCTGCCAGTTAGGTTGTGGAACGATGGCCACCTTTAAACCTTCACTTTCGATAATCCGACCTATAACGGAGGATCCAAAAGAAGGGTGATCAACATAGGCATCACCTGAAAAAATGATGACATCTAATTCATCCCATCCTCTTGCACTCGCTTCCTTTACAGTAGTAGGAAGCCAGTCGGAAATTGGCCTTAGTTCGTTCATGCTGCGAAATTAGTGATTATAAACCACTTATAACATCATGAAACTCTTTTAACATGCGTTCCTGATGCATGGGGTGAGATATTTTGATCAGCGCTTTCACCCGTTGTTTAATTGTTTTTCCATGTAAGAAAGCGACGCCATATTCGGTAACCACGTAATGTACATTCGCACGCGTAGTTACTACACCTGCCCCCATTTTCAAAAAGGGTACTATCCTGCTTACTCCTTTTGAAGTAACTGAAGGCAATGCGATAATAGGTTTTCCTCCTTTTGATAAGGCGGCTCCCCTAATAAAATCCATTTGACCACCTACCCCACTATATAACTGTGATCCAATTGAATCGGCACAAACTTGTCCACTCAGATCCACTTCAATAGCCGAATTAATGGCGACTACTTTAGGATTTTGGCGAACGATAGCAATATCATTTACGATAGAGATATCACGTAATTCAATAAAGGGATTATCATCAATAAAATCATATAAACGACGAGAACCCATAGCAAAACCACTCATGATCCTACCTGGATTTATGGCTTTATTTTCACCTGTGATTACCCCTTTTTCTACAAGATCAATGATCCCATCCGAAAACATTTCGGTATGAAGGCCCAATGCCTTATGATTTGCTAAGTTTTTTAATACTGCATTTGGAATACCCCCTATCCCCATTTGTAAGGTACTTCCATCTTCGATCAGACCTGCTATATGATATCCGATTTTGTCTTCTATTTCGCCGGGTTCGGGTAAAATATGCTCGTGTATTGGAGAATCGATATAAACAAAAGTATTGAGACGAGAAATATGAATGATCCCGTCGCCATGGGTTCGAGGCATTTGTGGATTTACCTTAGCGATAACATGCTTGGCTGATTCTATAGCTGCTAACGTTGCTTCAACTGAAATTCCAAGTGAACAATAGCCATGCTTATCCGGTGGTGAAACCTGAATCAAAGCTACATCGATAGGTAGTGCATTTGTGCGAAATAATGACGGAACCTCACTCAAAAAGATCGGTGTATAGGATCCGTTACCGGCTTTTAAGGTATGCCGAACATTATGACCGATAAAAAGAGAGTTTACATGAAAACTTTCTCGAAGGTTTGGATTGGCATAAGGCGCTCTTCCTTCCGTATGTAAATGACATATTTCGACATTTCTAAGTTCGGGTGCTCGCTCGGTTAAGGCATCGATTAATTCTTGTGGTGCGGCAGCGGCTGTATGAATAAAAACACGATCATTAGACTTAATAACTTTAACTGCATCTTCTGCTGATACTGACTGAAACATGTTTTTATTTTAGAGTGCAAAGGTAATTAATAGACTTCGCTAAAACATGATAAAAAGAAAATATTGCTAATAAAAATGTGCGATTAGAAATCTTGTTAATAAGGATGGGAGAACAAAAAAATAACCCGCAAAGCGGGTTATTTCTAGTTAAAAGGTCTTCACTCAAGAAACCTTCTCAGCATCAGCTTGCTTTTTGTGCAAAAGTTGATATTCATGAACAACGATATCATTCGCATACCTCTTTTCACCATTCTTATCAGTAAACGTGTTGTTTTTTAGTCGTCCTTCAATAGCAATAGTATCCCCTTTCGTCAGAAATTTCTCGGTACTAGCCGCCAAATTTCCCCAAAGCAGCAAATTATGCCAATTGGTTTCCTCAACTCTTTCCTTTTTAGCATTCAGATATGTTTCTGTGGTTGCCAATGATAGGCGAACCATGCTGCTGCTTTTTCCCGCTTCTTTAACTTCGGGATCAGCTCCGATATTACCGATAAGCTGAACTTTGTTTTTCATCGAATTCATTTGTAAATAATTTAGTTAGACAATTCTTCGACAAATATTTAGAAAAGCAATGGCCTGAGTCGTATACTATCCGTGTATTTACGTTTATATACGTTTGTGAAATGATTTGGAAGATGAGAAATAAGAAAACAAAAGGTGCAGGAGGTCAGCTTGCCAATGCTGACGTTGAACTTTCAGCTTTTGGTAAAATTAAATTAGCTTTAAAAATTTTGAATGAATAGCTGGATGAATAAAAAACTTAATGCTTGGAAAATATTTTAAGAATACCAATCAAATGGCATCTTATGATTCCTGTCTAAAAGATTATTTTTCTTTTTTCCTTTTCCTTTCTTCTTTTTCTACCTTCTGTTCTAATTTTACTGCTTTCTTTTCTTTTTTCTGATAATGTGTCTTTGAATTATAAAGCGCATTAGGAATGACAATATCCATTATACCTACTTGCAAACAATTCCAAAGAAGATCGAATATTGGCTTATTTTTAGTTCGGTCGAAAATTATATAACCTTCAGATTCATAATTTTTTGAACCAGGCATATTCGTCGTAATAACCGCTCCATTTGCTGCAAAATTAAAGAGTTTATTACTTTTTTGCTCTCCAGATTCATTCACCTTCTTTTCATTATGTTTTTTTATATCCACTTTTAAGTCAGCATAATCAAATTGTAAGGATCCTACTCCAATATCCTCATTCATCGTAAGATCATATTTCAGTACATTTATTTCGCCTGAAGTAATTTCAACACCATATAATGGTTTGATCATATTCTCTGCTTCTTTTAATGGCAAGTTTGTAATTGTACCTTTTGCATATACATAATCCATTGGATGATCAAGGTCTATTGAGATATTTCCATTAAAACTCCCTTTTCCCCAAGGTTTAGCTTTTATATCAATGTTCATTCTGGAATTTTGCTCAATTAGGTAATCAATATTGGTAGCGCGAGTCACTATGGCTCCAATTTCGCTAAATTGAAGCAAACCAGGATTATCTGCTTTATCTTTATGTAAATATTTAAGTTCACTATTTCTAAGAATAATACTGTCAATTTTAAAGGGTAAAGGAATATTTCTGATAATGCTGGGAGGCATTGGGCTATGATCCGGTTTTAAAGCCAATGTAACATCATTATATAATTCTGCATGTGCCCCTTCTATTTCTATTTTCTTCAGATAAATAATTCCTTTATTAAAGATCTGCCTTGGACTAACATTTAAATAAATTTTATCTACACTGATATCCATCCATACCGATCTGAATTTTTGTTTCGCAATAAATGATTTTACTTTTTCGGTGTTTTTTAAATGGACGCCTGAAATCTCAACACTTTTTGATTTCTTATCAAAATCAATTTTCTTGATATCCAGATGAAGGTTTTTAATTTCATCGCTGGACAGGTCTTTAATTTGAATTTTAAACTCATCATCCTGAAACATCCTGTCCAGAGAAGTCTCATTAAGATCAATCGTAATATCGGTGCTTTCAAGCCCCAGACTTTTAATAAAAAGTAACTTATTGTTAATTTTATCTTTAGAGAATATATTCGCCTCTCCTTTAATTACAGATAATTTATCGATAATAATGAATTTTAAAAGCCTATTAGTCTCTGGTCTTTTTTGCCTAGTCTCTTCTTCAAACTCTTCCTCATTAAAAGAATCTTCATTCACTTCCGCTAACGGAATATTGTCTTTGAGGCCATAATTTATTATAGGATGTCTTAGGATTAATTTTTTAATATGCAACTTTCCATCAAATAACACATCCTCATAACTCTCAATAATTATTATTAGTTTTTCTAATTCAAATTCAACACTATTTTGTTTGTAAGAAGTGTCGACGACAGATTCCAAGCGGAATTCTTTTAGTACAATTCTTTTACTAAAAAATGAAACTTTTAAATTAGAATATTCAAAATTAAAAGTACCGGATAATTCTTTTTGAATCTCTTTTACTTTAGTATCGACAATTCTGCTAATAAAATAATCTAAACTCAGAAATCCCGCAAGGAGTATAAGAGCAATTACTGATATAATGATTAAAGTTTTTTTCATAAAAAAAGGGTCGGAAATACCGACCCTTAAAAGTATTAATAAAATATTGAAATTTAATACCAGGCAAGTCCGACATTAAATCCAAAATAGCCATAATCTAAGCCTTGATTTTTAAAAGCATAATTATATCGCATGCTAATAAATAGATTTGTTTTATAATTCATTGGCATTAAGACTCCAATATCAGGCGACACATTAAAGTGCCAAAGATCATGGGTTATTGCCCAAATTCCAAAGTCAGTTTCCTGATTAATTTTTGATGTCCCAATACCTAATCCGGCATGAAATCTCACAGGTGCATCATAATCATTAAAGTAATAATGCGCGGTGAAATTAATCGGAAAAGCATTAATATACTTATAGAAATTACCTGTTAGGGTTCTATTATCCTGAACATAAGATTGATTTATTTCTTCTTTATAAAATACATTCCAAGAAAATGAGCCTCCTAAAGTAATGTTATCCGTAACAAAAGCACGTCCTTCAAAACCAAAACCTCTCCAACTGTATTTGCTATTATAATCAGCCATTGACCCTGTTGGAAGTGCCATATTATACGTCATTGCAAAAATCCCATCCTGTGCCATTAAAGCAAATGAACTTAAAAACAGGATACTGGTAAATATTAATTTTTTCATTTTTCTATTTTTAAGATATTATAAATATGGCGACTGATCAAAAGCTTGTTTGATCACAGTTTGAATTCGTGAAGTAGTGTTTACAGTATTAGAACTAAGAAGTCCATTCATAGCAGCAGTCCATACGATTGCAGGTAAAACATTGTCTCCCGGATCTAAATTTTGTGAATCGAATGCATCAATAAATACCGTTCCGATATCATAGGAATAAGGGACAGGATAATAACCCGGATAATAACCGCCGTAACCCCAGCCTCCCCAATAGCCACCATACCATCCACCATAGCCTGGGTAATAACTTACCCCTTCTACAGAACTCTTAATCAAAGCAGACATTACAACAATATTCACTTCGCTTGGATCAGTAATAGACATAACTCGTGTGTAACCGATACTATTAAAATTGGATTCTATGTTTGATAAAATAGCATTATCGATTATCGCACTTCTCGTCGCAGTTGAATCAAGATAGATAACAGTATCATATAAATAATAGGTTCTGTCAGAAGCAAAATCAAATTCTTCATCATAAACAGTCAATACCAGATTGGTATCATTTACTGTTTCAGCTCCTTTCGGATAACAGCTGTACATCATTATTGAGAGCATTAAAATTGCTCCCCAAGTAAACTTTTTAATCATCGTTTTTAATTTAATTAGTTGGTATTCCTTTATAAACTTTTGAATCAGCTAAAGTAAACAATCTTCCTTGAAAAGTAATGCTGCTTCCCCAATTTCCTGTTAGGGTTACAGTAGCCATTCCCGAACTATAAACATACATGGTAAACTGAGAATTCCCACCACTTCTAAGGTTGATGCTTCCATTTAAAGAAAGTGGTTTAGCACTTGTAAATTCATTTAAATCAAAGCGATCGATTCTTCCATCAAGGGTAACTCCGCCTATTCCATTCCAACCCACTATTCCAACAAAAGATAACTGAATAGTAGAATAAACACTGTCGACAGCGAAAAAATTAACCGAGGGCATTACATTATACACATCCCCTTGATCACCATAAACTTGAGTTGCCTCAATAATAAACTGTCGTGATTCGATAAGCTTATAAAATGCTTGTAATTGTTTATCACTCTCCTTTTGTTTCTGTTCTTTTTTTTCACTTTTTGATTCTTTCACATCCTGAGAATAAATAAGTATTGGAAAAAAGAATATTAAACTTAATAAAATGAATTTTCTAATCATCTTGATTGTTAATTATCTGTATATAAATACTTTACTATCACTAAAGCTACTTATTTTACCCTGGAAAATACTTTGATTACCATTTTGATCCCGAACTGTAACATTTGCAATACCCGAACTATTAATAGAGATGTTAAAAATTGAATGCCCTCTGAATGAATTGAAAGATCCTGATAAAATGATAGGCTTACCCGGTTTCCGTTCCTTTAAATCATATTTATCAATGTTACCTTCTAAAGAGATGCCGTTTTTATCTCCGTAATAGGTTGTTCCTTTAGGGCTATTAACTTGTTCAAGGGGGAAGTTATAGCTGATTTGAATCATCGTCTTTGTAGAATCCACACTAAAATAATTAGTTGTAGAATTTACAATTGCTATTCCTCCATCGTCTAAAATAATCTGATCCACTTCCACAATGAACTCCCTCGATTCAATCAGTTTATATATCCTGGCTAATTCTTCTTCCTTCTCCTTTTCTTTAATTTCTTTTTTCTGACTTTTTGTTAATTCCTTATCCTGACTTTTTAAGGAATCAGGAAAGATGAGTATAAGAAATGCGAAGCAGATCCATTTTATGTTAATTGATTTTTTAAACATTTGAATATAAATCAAGTTTAATACTGTTTTTCACTTATAAAAATTCATTCAAATCTCCTATACCTTGTCTGATAATAATCGCTTCATCACCAGTACAATCTACAATAGTAGTAGCAACATTATTCATAAATCCCCCATCTATAACCGCATCCACTTTAGATTCATACTTCTCATGAATCAATTCAGGATCTGTAGTATATTCAATGACCTCATCTTCATCTTTTATTGAAGTTGAAATAATAGGATTTCCCAATTGCTCAACAAGCAATCTTGGAATAGGATTATCAGGAACACGGATACCGATCGTTTTTTTCTTTGACTTAAAAATCTTTGGAACATTATTATTGGCCTTTAAGATAAAAGTAAAAGGGCCGGGCAATGCTCTTTTCATTAATTTATAAACCCAGGTATCAAAAGGAAGGGTATAATCAGAAAGGGTACTCAGATCTTTAAAGATCAATGTAAAGTGATTCTTTTCAGCTTTTACACCTTTTATTGCTGCTACTCTTTGTACCGCTTTATGATTTAAAAGATCACAACCTAAACTATATAAGGAGTCGGTTGGATAAATGAGCGTACCACCACTTTTTAAAATTTTCAAAGCCTGATCGATCTTTTTTTGATCCGGATTTTGAGGATATATTTTTATTAGCACAAATCTGTAGTTAATGTTTTAACAAAAAAAAATCCTGACCTATTCGTCAGGATTTAAAATTACTAAATTTTATAATGCCTTAGTTCCCTTTTTGATAATCAGCAAGAAATTGTTTTAAACCACTATCAGTTAAGGGATGATTGAACAAACCATTGATAGAACTTAAAGGTCCTGTCATTACATCCGCACCAATTTCAGCACATTTCAAAATATGCATTGTATGTCGAATAGAAGCTGCAAGAATTTGAGTTTCATACATATAATTATCATAAATAACTCGAATATCTTCGATCAAACGCATTCCATCGCTACTGATATCATCTAGTCTTCCTAAAAAAGGAGAAACATAGGTCGCTCCTGCTTTGGCAGCTAATAAAGCTTGTCCGGCAGAAAACACCAAAGTACAGTTCGTTTTAATTCCCTTCTTAGAAAAATATGAGATCGCTTTTATACCTTCTTTAATCATAGGTACTTTAACGACAATGTTCTTATGAAGTTTTGCCAGTTCTTCCCCTTCTTTTACCATCCCGGCAAAATCAGTAGCAATCACTTCTGCACTTACCGGACCATCCACAATATTGCAGATAGCAAGATAATGCTTTATGATATTTTCCTTTCCTGTGATCCCTTCTTTAGCCATAAGAGATGGATTTGTTGTTACTCCATCTAATATTCCAAGATCTTGTGCTTCTTTGATCTGAGCCAGATTTGCTGTGTCTATAAAAAACTTCATTTCTTTGTTTTGTTTGATTGCAAAAATATTTTAATAAATGGACTAAATTGAATTTGTTGAGCACTAATTAATAACTAAAGCGAAGCACTTTTCCACATCTTTATGCTTTGATTTTATTATCTTTAATTGACGACAATAAATTCAAGCCATTATATTTACTTTATTTGAATAAAATTCGACCCTACTTGATGCGTGATATTCTAATATTGAAATCATTCTTTATACTGCTATTGTTTAGCCTATCACCATTGTCTAGTAATGCTCAAGATGGATTTAGTGTAAATATTAGTTCAGGATGTTCTCCACTTGTCGTAAATTTCACCTATACAGCCGGAGGAAGTCCTACTAACCTGACATGGAATTTCGGGAATTCTACGATCTTAAATGGAAATCCTTCCGTTGATCCTGTATTATTAAATCCGTCTATATCTTATATTCCCTCCGGTTCCTACACAGTTAGCCTTACTGTTACCACAAGTTCAGGTACTACAACATATACATCAACTAATTTAATTACCGTATTTGAAGATCCAAGTCCAAATTTCATAGCTAATGTAACCGAAGGTTGCGGATCATTTCCTGTATCATTTAATGATCTGAGCGTTCCCGGAGATGGAGCTATCACCCAATGGAATTGGGACTTTGGTGATGCAGGTTCTTCTAACCTGCAAAATCCAACTCATTTTTATAATACCCCCGGCATCTATGATGTAAGTTTGAGCGTCACCGATGAGAATGGCTGTAATAGTATTTTTTCCATTCAGAACTATATCACTGCTATTGATGGAGTATACCCCGAATTTGAAATTGATCCAACTGTGGCCTGTGATATACCCACCCTAGTAACGATTACAAACTTATCTTCTGGAGCAGGAGATCTTACCTACTTTTGGAATTTTGGGAATGCAACGAATTCAAGTCTCGAAAATCCTCTTCCGGTTTCTTATTCCACTTATGGGTTTTTTCCAATTACTTTAACACTTAGCAATGATCTTGGCTGTACCCAATATGCTACTCAATTAGTAACGATTCAGGAATATAGTGTTGATTTTGATGCCTACCTGAATTGTTTACCGGCACCTTCGTTATTCTCAAATACTTCCGATCCTGAAATGAATGTTTTTTCATGGGATTTTGGTGATCCCGCTAGTGGATCAGCAAACACTTCAAATGAATCAGTACCCGCACATGTATTTTCTGGTCCAGGAAGCTATACCGTAACTCTTACTGCTTCTATTGATGGTATTTGTGAATCGAGCACAACGCAGCAGGTTAATATACTCGAAGCAGAGGCCGTCCAATTTGAAGCATCTCCTACTTTTATTTGTGAATTACCAACAGAGCTTCCTATTCTTGTTACAAATGATAATGTTGAATCTTATTCATGGTTTGTTAGTATGAGCGGCCAAGATCTTTTTGATTCCGGTAATCAAACCAATAATACCCTCGATTTTTCTGTTAATAACGCTCCTGTAAACGAAGGAAATTATAATCTTACTCTTTCCGTAACTTTTGAAAATGGATGTTCTTCTTTTTTACAATTCAACAATTACTTTACGGTCGATACTATTAAATTAAATACCATTGTAGAACCCTACCTTCTATGTGAAGGAGATAGCGTTATTGGAAGCGATCTAACGACTTTTTCAGGCGGAATTGAGAGTTATGAATGGGATTGGGGAGATAATAGTTTTAGTACAGGCCCCAATGCTCAGCATATTTATAATGAAAGCGGGAATTATGATCTGCTTTTTACAGTAACTTCTACACAAGGATGTTCGCAAGACACACTTATTAATATTCAAGTAGGAACTTTAACCGATCCTTCTTTTACCTATCCTGATACTACTGTGTGTATAGAGGAAAGCGTTCAGTTTTTCTATACTGGTGATCCTAGTATTGTAGATGGATATATATGGGCTTATAATGGGATATTCACCTCTTCTTCTCAAAATCCTTTCATTGAAATTAATGATATAGATAGCATTCATTTAGTCACTTTAACTACTTTAAATAATGGATGTATAGATACTACCTTTCTTTATGTAAATATTACCGGTCTTGGACCAAAGGCTAAATTTATTGCTGACGAAGGATTCTATTGCAAAGAAGAAGATCCCTGGTTTTGCACTATAACAAATAACTCCGACAGTACGGAAAATACAATATATCAATGGTCCTTTGCTGATGATTATCTCGACAGTACAACTGTTACTGATCCAGGAACTGTCGAGTTCTTAGATTTTGGACCACACGGAATTACCTTAGTTGCTACTGATACCCTTACCGGGTGCTCAACTGACCAAACACAATATGTGAATATTGATAATTTTAATATCTTTTTTAAAAATCCCGCATCCGACGCATGTGATACTCTCTTATATATCGGACAGACTTTATTCACCGATACTTTTTTCGTAGATGAAGATAAGCTAATCTACTACTGGAATTTTGGAACAGGTATAGCAGATACAGGTATCACAAGCATGCCGCTCACTCCTACGATCGAATACCTGTATGACACCCCGGGCGATTACATCATTACGGTATATGCTACCAATGAATATGGTTGTTCTGATACCATCTCAAAAGTGATCAGTATTCACCCTCATCCTATTGCACAATTCGATTTTGATGATAGCAGTCTGTGTCCTCCCTTCTATTTGCAAATAGAAAATCAGTCGATTGAAATGGACACGGCGATCACGGAATATGAATACACATTAACTACTCAGGATACCTTATTCTTTTATGAAGAAAATCCTAATCTTTATATTGAATCCCCGCAACCTTATGGCCTCTCCTTGCATATTACCGATGGTTTTGGATGCGTAGATAGTATCATGGAATTTATTCTTCCTCATATGAACCTTATTGATTTTTTTCTACCTGATTATTTGTGTTATAATACCGATTATGAGATCATTAATAATAGCGAAGGCGAATTTATGCCCTTAAGTTTTCTGTGGGAATTTGGGGATGGAACTACATCAACAGAAACAAATCCTATTATAAATATTGATGAAAGTCAAAATGATACGCTACTTAATTTCTTAACTATTACGGATAATACAGGCTGTACTCAAGTAGATAGTTTTTATATCTATATTTCTATTCCTACCCTCTCCTATACTTTTGAAATAGATGAAGCTGCTTGTCCCCCAATGTATAGTGATTTTGGAATCTTTAGTCCTAACACTATCGATCTTTTTAATATTGATTATGGAGATGGTGAATCTAATTCTGTAAATACGCAATTTGAAGCCGCAAATATTTCTCATGTTTATGATACACCAGGAATTTATGGAGTGATCTTTAGCGTTACCGATGAAAACGGATGTTCAGCCAGTATTGAAGTCGATTCTTTGGTCTTTGTACCGGGACCCTGGGCTGCTTTTAGTTTTTCACCAAATTCGGGCTGTCCACCATTGGAAGTTGATTTTGAGATCCTTGAGCAAAGCAATGTAGAATCTTATTTTTGGGTCTTCGGTGATGGCTATACTTCCAATTTAGAAAATCCAACTCATATCTATACTTACGCAGGAACCTTTACTCCTATTTTAGTAATACAGGACTCTCTCAATTTAGCGGGAGGTGATTCTATCCCTTGCATCATTAGTATTCAGGGAGAAAATGTTATAATCGATGGACCTATTCTGGATTTCTTTGTAGTTGATGATACCTTATGCTATGGCGAAGGCATTCCAATGGAAATTCAAAATCAAACTCAAAGTATACCAGGATTCGAGATCATTTCTTACTTATGGGACTTTGGAGATGAAAGTACATCAACAGATGAAAATCCTCTTCCTCATTTATATACTGATCCCGGTTTCTATAGCATCACCTTAACAGTTGTAACAAGTAATGGATGTGAGTACACTTTACAAAAGGTCAATGCTTTTTATCTCATGCCCGCTCCTTTATTAAATCCTTATATCCAATATGAAGCGAGTTGCCCTCCGATGATGGTTGATTTTTATGGTGATAGTTCAGGAATAGATGACCCCTATGTTCATTATTTGTGGGATTTTGACGATGGATCATTTTCAAATGAATTCGAGACAAGTCATCTATATCAAATAGAAGGTCCCTTCGATCCAAGTCTTGAGATCGACTATTACGGTTGTACTTTTTCCGGTTATTTGAACGAAACGATCCAAAGCTTTTCAGTTCCGGAAGCAATCATCAGTGCTGCTCCACAATTTTCTAATAATGTCCTTTCTGATATTTCATTGAATAATGTAAGTATTGATGATGATCATATAGAATGGTGGATGAATGGACAGATCATCTCTACTCAGGATGAGCTTACAGTAAATGCTCAGGATGAAAATCTTATCGTTTCTCTTGTTGCATTTAGTGAAGACGGTTGCAGCGATACAAGCTGGTTCTGGTTAAGTGACTATAATTGGGTGATTCCGAATATCATTACTCCTAATGGAGATGGTTTTAATGACTTCTTTGTTTTAAACTTCTCTGATTTTGGACCTTGTATTGATGTGAAAATCTTTGACCGTTGGGGTTTGAAAATCTATGAAAATTCGAATTACATGGACGACTGGGACGGAAAAAACATGAAGGGTCAGAACGTAAGTGATGGAACTTATTTTTATCTTATCTCAATTTGTGGAAATAGTCAGATTTCAGGTTATGTCACTGTAATCCATTAACATGTTTTTCACCTTGTATTAGCCGATTCCAAAGTTTATATTTAGCCTATTATTTGCCTATGGAATTGAAAGATAAATATGATTTTGTAATTATTGGAAGTGGATTCGGTGGTAGCGTTTCTGCGCTCCGTTTAGTAGAAAAAGGATATTCCGTTTTGATTATCGAAAAAGGAAAACGTTTTGAAGCTAAAGACTTTCCAAAAACAAATTTGAATATAAAAAAATGGCTCTGGCTTCCTTTCCTACGCTTTTATGGGATCTTTAAAATGACCTTCTTTAAGCATGTTGGAATCGTTTCGGGGGTTGGATTTGGAGGTGGCTCATTAGTCTATGCAAATACGCTTCCAAGACCAAGTAAAGCATTTTATAATACGGGTTCCTGGGCTAAGTTAAATGACTGGGAATCGGATCTGAATAATTATTATTCAATGGCGGAACAAATGCTGGGATCAAATAAAACTCCACTTGCAGGTCCTGCGGATGAAGCACTAAAAGAACTTTCAAAAAGTATAGGAAAAGAGAAAGAATATGAGGCTACCAATGTTGCGGTATTCTTTGGTGAACCGGGAAAAACAGTAAAAGACCCTTATTTTAATGGTGAAGGACCCGATCGAGCCGGATGTACTTTTTGTGGTGCCTGTATGACCGGTTGCAGAGAAAATGCTAAAAACACCTTAGATAAAAACTATTTATACCTCGCCGAAAAAAAGGGACTGGATATTATTTGTGAAAAAGAAGTGATCGATGTTGAATGCTTAAGTGATGAAAGCTACCGCATCCATTTTCAAAATTCGACGAGCTTATTAAAACAAAAGGGGAAGATCGAAAGCTCAGGGCTTATTTTTTCAGGTGGTGTATTAGGAACTGTTAAGCTTCTATTAAAATTAAAGAAGAAAAGTCTTACAAAACTCTCGGATCGCTTAGGATGTGATATCCGAACCAATAATGAAAGTCTGATCGGTATCATCAATGAAAAAAATCCTAAAGATTTTAGTCATGGTGTTGCGATAGGCTCGATTGTACAAACCGACGAAAATTCGCATTTAGAAGTGGTTCGTTATGGAAAAGGATCTGCTTTTTGGCGAATTACCTTTGTCCCTCTTGCCTACGGGAAAACTTTTTTTAAAAGGGTGAAGGTAATGATCGGAAGTGTTCTCAATAAGCCATTTCGCCTGACAAAAATTTCGCTTCAATGGAATTTCACTACTAAGAACAGCATATTGCTTTTTATGCAGACCCTCGATAGTACTTTGCGATTTAAGTCGAATGGAAAAGGAATGCATTCCACATTGCAGGAAGGTACCAGACCCACCTCTTTTATTCCTGAGGCAGAAAAATTAGCCAGATTATATTCAGAAAAAGTAAATGGCGAACCTTTTATCCTTTCTACAGAAGTATTATTCGGAATCCCGACTACTGCACATATTTTAGGAGGCTGTGTAATGGGAGAGAATGCACTACAAGGAGTCATTGATAAGGATAATAAAGTTTTCAATTATAATAAGCTTTGGGTAGTAGATGGATCCGCTATCTCCGCCAATCCGGGTGTTAATCCTTCATTAACAATTACTGCTCTGGCTGAAAGGGCTATGGATAAAATCCCTTTTAAAAATGCTCAAGCCTAAGTTCAAAGCCTAACTTTCTATTATCTTTAGCCCCAAGAAAAGAAGTATGAAAAAAGGAAGCGTGATCGACAATGCAAGTTTAGACGGGATTAGAAATGAACTTTCCAAAAAGAAAAAGATATTAATAACAACGCATAAATCTCCTGATGGAGATGCAGTAGGATCATCTTTAGGATTGTATCATTACCTTTTGGTACTAGGTCATGAGGTATGGGTAAGTATTCCGGATCCCTTCCCTCGCTTTTTACAATGGATACCCGGAACGGATAAATTAATTACTTACAGCAAGGAAAAAGTAAAATTCGAAGAAGTTTTAAACGATATCGACATTTTATTTGCTTTGGACTATAATCACTTCTCGCGAAGCGGTGAGGAACTTGGTGAGATCCTAAGCGCTTCTAAAGCGGTAAAAATAATGATCGATCATCACCAGGAGCCGGACGAAACGATGGATTTTAAAGTTTGGGATGTTGGGGCTTCCAGTACTGCTGAGCTAGTTTATGATCTTATCGTAAGTCTTTCAGGAGATAAAGGGATCAATAAAACAATTGGTGAATGCCTTTATACGGGAATCATGACCGATACAGGATCATTTCGATTTTCAACCTGTACAAGTCATACCATGCGAATTACTTCCCATTTACTTGATGAAGGAGTAGACGGAAATAAGATCCATGAACTTGTTTATGATCAAAACAGCATTGATCGCCTTCATTTAATGGGTTATGCCTTAGAGAAAATGGTATTTTTAAAAGACTATCATACTGCCTATATTTCCTTATCACGTAAAGAATTAGAGCGATTTAATTACCAGGCCGGCGATACGGAAGGACTTGTAAATAAAGTATTGTCGGTGAAAGGAGTAAAAGTGGCTGCATTAATTACAGAAAAGGAAGGAAATATTCGTTTTTCTTTTCGATCAAGTGCCCAATTTTCAGTCAATGATTTTTCCAGAAAGCATTTTAATGGCGGTGGACATTTTCATGCTGCTGGCGGAAGTTTAAAAGGAAAGATTAGTGAAGCTGTCAAATTGTTTGAAGAACAAATTAAAAAGTATAAAAATGAATTGGAATCGGCTTAGTTTACTTTTACTGTTAATGATCTTAAGCGCTCATTCCTGTAAAGAAAAGGCAAAAAATAATGAGGCTGTGCCGACCGAAAGCGAGTTGAAAGATAAACTGATCGAATTTAATAAGAGTAAAGTTAAAACGGAAGATGTAATCATCGACGAATTGGTTGAAACAAGCTACCCTGAAGCGATTAAATCAGAAACAGGGATACGATATATCATTTACCCTTCAAATAACGGCAGAAAGAGTAATTCAGAGGATGTTGCTGTAATAAACTACAGGATCAATTTAACGAATGGCAAAGAAATATATTCAACGAAAACTACCGGACCTGAGAAGATCAGAATAGGACATGAAGATGTTGCTTCCGGATTACATGAAAGCCTTCTGTATATGTCGACAGGCGACTCTGCTTTGGTTGTGATGCCTTCGAACCGAGCCTATGGTTTTACCGGCGAAAGCGGTAGCATCCCTCAAAATGCCATTTTAATTTATCATATTGAATTGATCGATCTGGAATGAATCGCTTTATTTTATTTATTTTCCTATTTCTAAGCGCATGCGGAAGTTCTGATTATCCCGGATTTACGAAGCATTCCCCTGAACTCTATTATCAACGACTTGAATTAGGTGAAGGGATCGCCTATCATCCCGATAGTTGTTTTATTGATTATACAGTGAGCTACTACCCTCTGGGTGAAGACACAAAAAAATCAATAAAAATGATCAAATTTGAACAATTCAAAACACCTTTTCTTTCAGATTCCATTTTAAAAAATCCTAAAAAAGGAGATCGGATAAAGTTTATTACCTCAAATACTCAAGTGTATATTAATGAGCTCTGCCATGAAGAATATGTGGAAGAAAACAAAATGTATGAGATTGAACTTAAGGTTGATGAAGTATATAATCTATACCTTCAAGAAGAAGACCCTAATGTTTTAGAATTCAAAAGTTTAAAAAACTATTTTTATCTTATTTCATCTCCTAATTTATATCATTATTATAAAGGAATCTGGATCAATTGGATTGAGAAAAATGAGTCTGACAGAACCTTAGTA
>JAHECK010000063.1 GCA_024641785.1 Flavobacteriales bacterium
CATGAAAGCAAAAATATTTTTTCTAAGTATCATTTTAATGGGAGCATTAAGTTATCAAGGATTTTCTCAAAGTGACTCATTAATTACAAATTCAGCTGCAGATAATAGTAAAGCTGCAGTTGAAACGACTACAACAACAACAACTTTAACAAATAAGGATGATCAATTTCAAACCCTATTTGGATCTAGTAAAGGGTTTGGTGGTTATTTTGGACTCGTTTCTCATTATTCTGAATTCAATAGCCAGGGAGCCCTTTTGTTAGGAGCAGAGATAAGCGCAGTGATCAATCATTCATTTAATATTGGATTTAAAGGTTATGGTTCGGTTACAAAAATAAAAGCAAACAGATCTTCAGAATACGGACAGCAATTGTATATCGGAATCGGCTATGGAGGGATCAATCTAGAACCTGTTGTTTATTATAATTCTGTTGTTCACCTTAGTTTTCCAATTCTATTTGGAGGTGGAGGTATAGCTGAGTATAGCCCTTATTATTACGATCACAATTATAATCATAACTATTACTACGAATATAATTACGATTACTTTTTCGTATTGGAACCGGGGGTAAATCTGGAAGTTAATCTACTTAAATTCATGAAGTTAAGCACAGGAGCTAGTTACAGAGTAACAAGTGGAATAAACGTTGTTGGATATGATGGAAGTGATCTAAATGGTTTTAATTTCGATCTAAGTCTTAAATTTGGATGGTTTTAATTCTTAAAACGGGATCTTGGCTCAGAATATTGACATACACCACCAGCTTATTGACCAATGCAAAAATGGAGATCCGCGCGCACAATATCAATTGTATCATTTATATGCCAAGCAAATGTTGAATATTTCAGTTCGTATCGTAAATAATCAAATGGAGGCAGAAGATGTTTTGCAGGAAAGTTTTATCAATGCCTTTACTAAAATTAAAAGTTTCAGAGGGGATTCAAGTTTTGGGAGCTGGTTAAAACGGATTGTGATCAATACCTCATTAAATGTCGTAAAAAAGAAAAAACATTTTTATGAAGATCTAAAAGAAGATCAAATTGAAGATAAGCCTGAAGAAAATGATGAAAAAGAAGTTTCTTATACTATAAAAGATATCCAGGAAGCCTTAGTCCAATTGCCGGACGGTTACCGAGTTGTTTTTTCAATGTATATGTTCGAAGATATGAGTCATAATGAGATCGCAAAGGAATTGAATATTTCAGTAAATACCTCAAAATCTCAATTAAGCAGAGCAAGAAGTAAAATGAAAGAGTTGATGATTAAAAATCAAGATCATGGATAAGGATAATTTTAAAGACTTTATACAAGCGAATAAGGACCAGTTCGATTCGATTGAACCCTCTCCGGAGAGTTGGAATAAAATTGAACAAAGGGTATATAAGGACAAACCTTTGATTCGAACTACGATCTTATTAAGAGTAGCGGCTTCTCTCTTTTTAATTCTGGGAGCAGCCTGGATAGGAATTCAAATTGTTTCTACTCCTCAAAATCAAGTGGCAGTTGAAGAAGCTCAATCAATTGAAGATAGTGCGACCTATGCATTTTATGGCATGTCGGACGAGTTAGTGGAGGTAGAGAAATTCTACGTGAGTGAGGTGAATATGAAAGAAGAAAAGCTCGCTAGCTTTCAAGTGGATGAAGATTTAATGGAAGAGGTGGAGAAATTAAAATTAGAATTTGATCAGCTTAAAGAAGAGATGAGTACAAGTCCGGATCCTATGCAAGTAGTAGAAGCGCTCATTAATAATTATCAATTAAGGTTAGAAATTCTTCAAAGCATTTTGGATCAATTGGAGAAAGAAAGAATGAAAGATTTACAAAAAGAAAATGAGTATGAAAGCGTTGTATAAAAAAGGAATCGTATTAATTATTGTTTTAATCTCGATATCTTTTGTTCAAGTTTATGCAAAGGATAAGGTGAAAAAGATGGTGAAGAGTTATGCTCTTAGCCAAAACACCTATGTTGAGATCGAGAATAAGTATGGAGATATCGAAATTGAAAACTGGGATAAAGACAGCATTCGATTAGAAATTGTAATCACAGTTCATTCTGATAAAGACGAAGATCTGGACAAAATGTTAAATAATATAAAGATCGATCTCACAGGGAATAGTTCTTTTATTATTGCTAAAACCGATTGGAGTGAAGAGGTAAATGCCTTTAAAAAAGGGATTTTAAAGATCAATCAGGAAGTGAGTTCTAATGGGAAGTACAGTGTGAATTATAAGATCAAAATGCCTAAAGATGTTGATCTGACATTGACTAATAAATTCGGGAACATTTTTATGTCAGACTATAGTGGAAAATTAATAATTAATCTTTCCTATGGCGATCTAAGAGCGCATAAGCTCAGTAATTTAAAACAACTTTCGGCGAAGTATGGAAAAGTAAAAGTAACGACGATTCCAACAGGTAGAATTTCACTTTCTTCGGTTAAACCATTTAATATTGATCATTCTCAGGAGCTAGAAATTGAAAGCAGTTCGAGTGAAATAATCATTGAGGAGATCAATAGTTTGAATCTAAAATCGAGTCATGATGATATAACGATAGATAAAATAGCGGTCATAAATGGAACTTATTCAATGTCGGATCTATTGATTATATCACTTTATAAGTCCATTCACTCGGTTTCAAAATACGGAAGCCTAAAACTTAAGGAAGTTTCTCCATCTACAGATGTGGTATTTTTAGAAGGCGTAAAAACAGATATGCAAATCACCTATAATAAAGGCTTTTATGCAAAAGCGGATATTAGGATCACGAGTAAAGAAGAATTCACTTCCGATGCCTCTTTTATTATCGAATCGACTGAGGTTGATAGTGAAAGTCTGTGGCATGCTCAGGGTTATACCACTAAGAAAGGGAATGCTGAGTTGACTATCAAATCCGTAAATGGGTATGTGAGTATAAGTTCTTATGAGTAATTTTTATGAGCAAGGGCAAGAGTATGAGTTTTGAGGGTTAAACATTAAGCGCTTAAACCCCTCTTGCTAATTTCCATAAACCAAAAACGTCGACCATGGCCGACGTTTTTTAAAGGATCTATTTTTGTCATTATTAACTTTTTACTTCTACTCCCAATTCTTTTAATAATAAGGTAGAGTTTGCTTTCACATTAGCAGGAGGATCAAGGGATAAAGATTTCTCTAGATTTTTAATTGCATTCTTTTTGTCTCCACTCAATTTATAAGCTTCACCCAAACTATCATAACAATTAGCATCCTTTGGATTGCGTTTCACGTTTAATTCAAAATATTCGATCGCTTTAGGATAATTTTTCTGTCCGATCATTTGATAACCCAAGTTATTGAGTTCGGCCATAGTGGCGATAGGAACGATCTCTTGATAGACCTTTTCTGCCTCCGCTTTATTTCCATTCAATTCCAGCAAGCCTGCTTTTATCGATAAATTTTGAAAATTCTGATTAATGGCGATCGATGCATCGATCCATTTTAATCCCTGATCGATATGAGTATTGTTTTGCAGGCAAAAATTTGAAGCAGTAATGTAGGGTTGCCATCCAAAACCGGCTTGTCCTCGCAACATATCCTTATATTCATTGATAACGATATCGTTTAGATCAACTTCAATTTTAAAAGGAATTATTTTATCATCCCAGGCTAAAGCCAGTATAGTATAATCGTTTCCATATTCTATAAAATCATAGGTCAATACCTGTGTTTTAGCATGCTCTTTCATTATTACATCTACTCTAAGAGCATCTTCAGCATCGTTGTAATAATAACTACCCCATGAAGAAGTATTTGTAGAGAAGATCAGTGTTACTTTTCCATCTTCATAAACTGCCATGTGCAATCCATAAGCTCCGGCAGCTAATGCTTTTCCTTCTATTTTTACATCATCCGAAAATGTAATAATGGTATTTTCATTTGCACCTGCTCTCCAGGGAATATCCCCTTGGGCACCGAAATTGGTCTTATTAAAACCATAGGGGACTTGTTGACCCCAAATTTTACCTGAACGATCTGTACCTCTTAAAACAAGGTTAGGACGGGAATAAGTGACAGATATTTCACTAAATCCGATGGTTTGACTAACACTTGCGGCCGGACTTACAGGTCGGGGAGTAGGTAGGCCCTGAGCATTCACATTTACTGAAAAGATCAGTAGAATTAAAAATAGGGAACTTGACACTAAAGAATGTAATTGATGTTTCATATTGCTTTTAATTTAAGTTTCTATAAAATAAGGGCTAGAAATGTAAATTGAAAAGAGATATGTGGCTAAGAGGATTTTTAGGGATATAAGGTTTGTCCCTCTTGCCCTCCCGATAGTTATCGGGACTATCTCTCTTGTTATATCTTTAATTGTTCCTAAATTCTGAAGAAGGAGATTGGGCGCCCTCATTGTTTTCCTGACTGAGGAGTGTGAAACGGAATAGGCGATTATTTTGAGAGATACTGCAATATTGTCCGTGTGACAGATGGGTAAATTCGTATTCCTTATTTGTTAAAAATCCTGGCTTGTCTGTGATATAAAAACGATCGAACAAAACGCTTCCATTTACATCATAAGATCTGATCCTAAAATGTAATTTTTCCGGATCATGATCATCGATGGCAAACCAAAAACCGCTTTCAGTGCCTGATAGCCATTGGGCATGCTCAGGTAAATGACTTGGACGATGAGGTTCTTTTAATTGAAAATTAGCCATGAACAGTGTATTAAATATGTAAATGATCTATCCAATGATCTTCATTCGTATTCTTGATTAAATTCCGATAGTTAAATTTAGTTTTTTCCTTGTTGATCACAATTTGTGATATACTAATCGTTCGTAAGCCAAATCCGCGATCCATTACGATATTATTCTCCTTTTCCATTCTATCTCCAAACTCATGAAAATGAGCAAGTTTTGATGCGTCAAGTTCTTCATTAAGGAGATCAGAAAACCAATCTTGTCGTTTTTGTCGGATTTCTTTCGAATATAATTGCGTTGATGACCAAATGTGCGCCTGATCGCCGGGGAAGGGCGTGACTATTGATTTAACACCATCCCATTTTAATTCAAGGATCTCATTTGAATTTGAACTATCGAATTGAACCAAAGTAAAAGGTTCTATCCCTAAAAGATCATATTGAGTTGAAAAATCATGAAGGGATGAATAATTGAAACTGTCTAATAAAATAATTCCCCGACTTTTCCGGTAGGGAGGCCGATGTTTATGTGCTTCGAAGGCACCATTCAATAAAATGGCAATTCGTTTTGTATTGCTCGAGGCGATCCATGTACCTCCGGCTTTAGGATCCTGAGGAAAAAAAACCTGCATTCCATTAATATCCTTTGCTACAGGAAATAAAGTATCGGCGCGACTATCGTGTTCATCGCGATTTGAGGTGAAAATATATTCGTTATTTAATGGAAGATAGGTGAGTGTGCACATGGATAATGCTCCATTTTTCTAGTTCGTATCGCTACTTGCCTGCAAGTCTAGACTAGTTGAGAAGTTAAATTCACTCGGACTTACCAGTCGATATTTAACTGCATACATCACAATGGCAGCGGTATTATTAACACCTAATTTAAACATGATGTTTTTTCGGTGTGTGTTAACAGTATGGGTTGAAATAAACAGATCTTCGGCGATCTGAACATTCGTTTTTCCTTCGGCGATCATCTGAATAACCTCAAGTTCGCGTTGTGAGAGTGAAACCGGCAAACATGATAGTGGCTCTGCTTCCAAATGGTTAATATTGATATCGTTTCGTTGAATGGTCTCTAAGATCCGACCACAAAAAAACTTGTCGCCATTAGCAGTACTTGGAATCGAATCGAGGATCTCCTGTTCATCACAATCCTTTTTGATATAGCTTTTAATTCCGTGACGGATCGCATTGATCAATACTTCTCTCGATTGCAATGGAGTGATGGCAATAAAATGAACATTCGGACGAATGCTCTTACAATCTGAAACCACTTCGATATTAAAATTATTAGAAGTATAATCGATCATCACTACATCAACCTCGGTTTCTGCGATCAGCTTTTTTAATTCTTCATTCGATTTTGCTTCTCCTACTACCTTGATATCATTATTCGATCTGAAAATGGTTTTTAAACCTATTCTCGATAAATCACTAAAATCGGCAAGTAATAGACGGATCATTGTTATTTAGATTGATTTTAAATTAGAGCAAATGTAGCTATTTTTCCAACTAAATAATCACAAACTTTAAAGCTCTTACAAGATTGTTCATATTTGTATTTATTTAGCATTCATTTAAAAGTCGCATAGCAATTTAATATTTTAAAAGGAGAAAATTTAATGAATCGTTTTCAAGCTATAGTCATCCTACTTTTTTTGACGCATTCCATTTTTGTAAAGGCGCAGGAGAAAGTGTGTATTCCAAATGTTTGGAAGCCTGAAATGATAAAGGGAAGCATTTATAAAACGGATGGGGATTCCCTTAGTGGAAAGTTTTTGAACCTCACTCCTTACAACGATATTCATACAACCCATATCGTTTATAAGACATCAAAGCAAAGTGTAAACATTAATCGTTTTGCAATAAAAGCTTATTTCGATAAAAAGAAGAGTGAATATCGCCTAAAAGTATATGTTGATGCTGATTCAGTAACGACTAAAAAGGGATGTTTTTTCGATATGGGTAAATTTTTACTTGTAATTGAAAATGGTAAATACATTCTCTTAAAAGATGAACTGAATTATTATTCATCGATTGATGCTTATAGTCAAAGTAATGTTGACAAAGTCTATTATATTCTTCCTCCGGATAAGAAATTAATAAAAGTTCAGATCAATAACTTAAGTGCTCAAATGATGAGTTTATTCTCTAAAGAAGAAGTAGCAAATTATTTAGCAGGAGATAATGAACTGACCATTCCTGAAATGATCGAACTGATCCATAGGGTTAATTCTGATCAATCTAAACGATAACCCATTTTCGGATCTAATTTCATCCTGCTTTTAGCAAAAATACCAGTCCCTTTAGCGAGTTCCTTTCCTTCTTCGCTGTAAACAATTCCGTCCACATGATAATCATCGCCTACTTGTCTTATTTGTGTCGACCGGGCGATGATCCTGCCTTTTTGATAAGGCCGTAAATATTCAATGTTAAATGAACGCGTAACATAAAAATACTCCTCTTCATTCGACATAAAGGCGAAGTAACAAGCATCATCCAGGATCCTGAAATAGATAGCACCATGTAGATAGCCACCCGCATGATGGTAGGATTCATCCACATCCAGTGTAACGCTGGCTTTATTATCTTGAATTTCTAATTGAATGCCGGGAAATTTTTTCTGGATATTAGCTCCAAGATACATTTTAATCAGCCTGCGATAATGATCCTTCATTATTGCTTAAATTTTTCAATGGCTTTTCTTGTAAAATCAGAGAGAATTAAAGATCCGCTTATGGCAGCCCGATCAGCCAATAATTTATCCCAATGTTCGCATCCTTCCCAAAAATTTTGTTTTAGGGCCTTCATCGCTTCGGGATTAAAATGACTTAAGCGTATCGCGAGTGCCTCGATCGCCTGATCCATCTCTTCAATATTCTTATACACTTCCTGATAAAGTCCTTTTTGTTTAGCCCATTCGGCATCTCTCCATTCCGTTGCATTGATCGCTAATTCGCTCATCGCAGACAAACCAATTTTTCGCTGAACTGCAGGACCAACAACAAAGGGGCCTATCCCAATAGCCAATTCACTTAATTTAACAGAAGCATGCTGAGTTGCCATACAAAAATCGACAGAAGAAGCCATTCCAACTCCACCGCCAACGGCCTTCCCTTGAACACGTCCAATAATAAATTTTGGACAATTCCGCATTGCATTGATCACTTTTGCAAAACCCATAAAAAAAGAATGTCCTTCTTTCTCATCTTTGATCGCTACTAACTCATCAAAAGAAGCACCGGCACAAAAAGCTCGGTCTCCTTCGCTTTTTAGTACGATCACACGAACATTTTCATTTTTTCCTAAAGCAGAGATCTGATCGGCTAAATTTTGAAGTGTAGTGCCGGGAAGAGAATTACTTTTTTCATCGAAAAAAGTGAGAAATGCGATCCCATCATTAATTTCATGATAAACATGAGCGTCCATAGCGATTATTTTGTGATCAAAATTAGAATTTAATAATTATTAAACATATTTGTAGATACTAAGTTTTTTTATCTTTCGTTTAAATTCAAAAATGCCACTTAAATGAGGAGATTTTATCTCACCTTTTCGCTTATAATTTTTACTATTTCGCTTGGTTTTGCGCAGATAAGTTCGCAGACCTCCTTTTCTTTTGTCGATATTCCGGCTTCTTCGAGGGTTGCGGCTTTAGGTGGTTCAGCCATTAACATATTCGATTCCGATCTTTCATTGAGTTATGGAAATCCGGCGCTTTTAAATCCAAGTATGGATAATCAGGCAGTTTTTTCTTATGCTTTATTTTTAGCGGGAAGTGGATATGGTTTCTTTTCTTATGGAAGAGATTTTAAAGACATTGGAACTTTTGCCGTAAATATTATCTATATGAATTATGGTTCATTTAATGAAACCGATAATTCAGGGCAGGTAATAGGTGAGTTTAAAGCAAAAGAAACGGCATTGAATTTTGCAGGAGGTCGGCAAGTAGCTGAGCGCCTGACAGCCGGAGCGCAATTAAAGTTTATATTTTCGAATTTAGAACAATATAGTTCCTTCGGAATGGGATTGGATCTTGGTTTAACATATCATATCGAAGAAGAATTTCTGACCACATCGCTGGTATTTAAAAATATGGGAAGCCAGTTAAGTTCTTATTATGAGGATGGTGAAAAGAACACGATGCCTTTTAATATTCAGTTAGCGCTTTCAAAACGAATGAAACATGCTCCTTTTAGATTACTCCTTACGCTTGATAATCTTCAGAAATGGGATCTTACTTATACCGATCCTAACTTAATTGGTAAGAGGGATCCATTAACAGGCGACCCTATTGAAATTCAGGAAAGTTCCTTTGGAGATAAATTAATGAGACATGTTCTATTTGGAGGAGAAATATTGGTAGGGGATGTATTTTCACTTCAATTGGCATATAATTATCGAAGAAGAAAAGAGTTAAAGGTGAATGATAATCCTGGGATTTCAGGATTATCTTTTGGATTCGGATTAAATTTCAAATCATTGAACATTAGTTATTCTTTAGCTAATTATACCCGATCGGGTACAACCAATCAATTTACGCTTGCTTTGCGATTTAATAACATGAAGAAGGAAAATGTATTAAATTAGTTGCCCTCTTAATGTCAAATAAATGGAAAAGATCAATATTGCGCTGGATGGCCATTCTTCCTGCGGTAAAAGTACTATTGCAAAAGCCTTAGCGAAAAAGCTCAACTATGTATATGTAGACTCAGGTGCAATGTATCGTTCGATTACTTTATACGCATTGGAGAAAGGATTAATCGATAAGACCGGAATTAATCTAAAAAAATTGATTGGTGATTTAGATGAAATTCATATTTCATTTAAAATTATAAACGGGACACAGCATACCTTTTTAAATGACAAGGATGTTGAATTTGATATTCGAACACAGCGGATCTCTGAAAATGTAAGTCAGGTAGCAAAAATACCTGAAGTGCGAGTGCACCTTGTTAAGCAACAGCAATTTTTAGGAAGATCAAAAGGGGTGGTAATGGATGGAAGAGATATTGGAACTGTTGTTTTTCCAAATGCCGAAGTGAAATTTTTTGTCACCGCCAATGTAGATGTAAGAGCTCAGCGTCGATACGAAGAAATGATCGCAAATCAGCATAATCACATCACCTTTGAAGAAATAAAGCAAAACCTAGAAGAGCGAGATTTTGTAGATTCTCATCGTGAAACAAGTCCGCTATTAAAGGCCGAAGATGCAATTTTGATAGACACCAGTGATCTGAGTCCTGAGGATCAATTAAACTTTGTTTATTCCAAAGTGATCGAAAAGATCAATAAGTAAATTTAATAAACGATCTTAGAATCAATTCCTACTTCTCTTTCGATATTCTCTTGTGAAATGAGGATATTGTTGGTAAAGTCAAAACAAACTAATCGACCAAAATCCGGATTTTCATTTCCTAAAACACATCCATTATCTAATGGGATCCCATATTTATGCTTTTGAACCGCTTTTTTAATCTTTGAATAAGGATAGATCCGATGACCGTAAATAACCGGTTTAAAATCCTGAATTTCCTTATTCGCTTTAAAATTCCGCATCCAGATCATTTGGAAGGTATCATTAAAAGGGTCGGGAGCACTGTAGTCGAAGCCAGCATGAACAGCATAAAACTGATCTGATTTAACATAAAAAACGGAGGATTTAAAAAACTCCAGGTATTTTGTTTTAAGTACCCATTTTGACTTTTTAAACATACTTGTAATGCCAAATCGAACTGCCAATCGTTCGATCTGCATTTCGTTTTTCTTTAGGATCTTAAGCAGCATCGACTCATTGTTTCCTCGAACAATAATGATCTCAAACCCTTCAGAAATAAGTGACATAATGTAATCGACTGCACCTACTGAGTCAGGACCTTTATTTATAAGATCACCGAGAAGAATTAGTTGATCTGATTTAAGAAGTTCTAATTTATCGATCAACTTCTTTAAAGTTAAAGAACAGCCATGTATATCGCCGATTAATAATTGTCGGCCACCGGTTCTTGGTTTAATATATACTTTTTTAAAAGTCATTTCAAAAAAATTCGATGGCCGCTTACAAATTGATATCTTTGGTTATTATCTAACAATTAAATCAAATATATGCGATTCTTTTCCTTTTTATTCTTTTTTGCAATTACTTTTTCCGGTATTGGACAAGACATTTATTCTATCATCCTGGAAGATGAGGAGCTTGTCGTCTCCTATCAGGTATTGGAAATGAAAAAGAAGGGGGTTCTTATCCCCGAAATGCGATTCTCGATCGAGAATAAAACAGATCATGCGATCAATGTTTATTTTGAATTGAATTTCGAATTTGATATGGAAATTGTCGAGGCAACTGCAGTAGAAGATATTTGTATTTTGCCCGGTAAAACTAAAAAAGGAAAATATAAAGGATTGTTTTATCAACCTGAAAAATTGAGTATGGATCAATTAAAAAGTGAAGATTTTGATATCGATCTGGAAGAGTTGAAAATTACTGAGGTGGTTGATTGTAAATAGGAAAATATGAGAAAAGGATATTTAATCATTGCTTTGCTTGCGTTCATTTCATGTGATCAAATTCAACAAGAAGAGAAAGGTAAGGCCTTTGATCAATACGGACCTGCAGAGAATCTTTGGGAACGCTGGACTTATCCAAACGAAGTTTTTGATAAGGAATATTATTTAACGGTATTGAATAATGCGAATGCTCAAATCGCAGAGAAAGACAATCAAAACGTAGTGAGCTGGCGAATGGAAGGTCCTTTGAATATTGGAGGTAGAATCAATTGCATCGCTTTAAACCCTGATGATGAATCAGAAATATGGGTTGGAACTTCAGCAGGGGGAGTTTTTCGTTCTTATAATATGGGCGACGACTGGGAAGCTATAGGTGAAAGTTTTGCTTATTTATCGATCGGTTCAATCGCTTTCGATCCATCGAATACGAGTGTTGTTTATGTAGGTAGTGGTGATCCTAATATTAGTGGTTATCCGTCTACCGGTGATGGAGTATATAAAACAGAAGATGGAGGAACAACATGGGAACATCTTGGTCCGAGTGAAGTAGGGGTAGTATCAAAGATCTTAGTAGATCCTTTTTCTCCGGAAACAGTTTATATGGCTTCAATGGGTGAACCCTGGTTTGAAAATGAACATCGCGGGGTCTATAAGTCGATAGATGGTGGAGCAAACTGGGATCAGGTTTTATATTTATCTGATCAGGCTGGAATTTCCTCACTTGTGTTCAACCCTGCTGCTCCGGATACTTTATATGCTGCAGGTTGGGATCGAATCCGTTCGAATACTCAAAGCATTGTAAGTGGCGATCATTCTCGAATTTATCGTTCTTACGATGGAGGAGATACATGGGAAACTTTAACAGATGGTTTGCCTCAAGAATATATGTCACGTGCAGGAATTGATATTTCTATTAGCAATCCTGCAGTACTTTATGCAAGTTTTGTTGATGATGAGGATATGCAATTTAAAGGAGTGTATAAATCTGAGGATTATGGTGACTCCTGGACGCTGACTAATTTAAGTGATCTTGATGGTGCTTTAGGAGGATTTGGATGGTATTTCGGAATGGTGAGAGTAAATCCATTAGATGAGTTTAATGTTAGTGTTGCCGGAGTTGAGTTACACTCTACAAACACTGGAGGTGGATCATGGTTTCAGAGTACACCCGATTGGTGGACTTATCAAGTGCATGCCGATATGCACGATCTTTTATATGCGCCAAGTGGTGATATCTACTTAGCAACGGATGGAGGATTGTATCATTCTAATAATGATATGGCCACCTGGGATTACATCTCCTATCTGCCGATCACACAATTATATAGAATTAGTGTCGATCCATTTAATGATGAGATCTATTCGGGAGGAGCTCAAGATAATGGGACCATGGCTGGGAATTATGAAGACCTTGAAGGATGGCCAAGATTGTATGGAGGAGATGGCTTCCAGTCGCTTTATGACCCTAATAATGAAAATGTATTTTATGCCTGTACTCAAAACGGAAATATCAATAAAAGTAATGGTGGTTTTTGGGATAATTTTACTGCGGGTATTAATGGTGATGAGCGTGTAGCTTGGGATGTTCCATTGATCATGAGCGCTTTTGATTCGGAAGTATTATACACTGCCACAACAAAAGTATATCGAAATGATGGGGGCGTTTGGGGTGCGATCTCTGAGGATCTGAATGCCTCCGAAGATTTTTATCCGGCCAACCGACATATTGTATCTACTGTTGCCGAATCGCCGATAAATGAAAGTGTTTTATATGCCGGAACGAGTGACGGGAAAGTATGGATGACTGACAACATGGGTATAAATTGGACGGATATCACAAGCGACTTGCCCGATCGTTATGTAACCAATATAAAAGCGTCTGCAATTGATGAAGGAACTGTTTTTGTTTGCCTTTCGGGATATAAGGATGGGGATAATATTTCTCATTTATATCGCTCAGATGATTATGGACTAAACTGGATAGCGATTGCAGGTGATCTTCCGGACTTTGGTTTAAATCATATCGAAATCCTGAATGATCATATGGATTCCATTCTTTTTGTAGCGAGTGATGGAGGAGTATATTACACAACGAATTCAGGAACGAACTGGGATCGGGTAGGGGATAATATGCCGACCATTTTGGTATATGATATCGAGATCGATTATAATGCGAATCGCTTAGTGGCAGGTACCTTTGCACGTTCAATTCAGAGCGTGAATCTCGATTCTCTTTTAGATTTCAGTACCTCACTGGACGAAAATTCAGCGCTTCTTTTTGCCTTGTATCCAAATCCGGTAGTTAATGAATTGAACATTTCAGTTTCTCCCGATCATTATGGAAAAAACTGGCAGATCCTGGATCTAAACGGAAGGGTAATACGAAAAGGAAACTTAAATGAAAGAAGGATCCCGCTTAGCAAGCTAAGTACAGGTGTTTACTTTTTCGCATTAGAAAGTGCGAGAGGCTGGGATGTGAAGAAGTTTTTGAAGGAATAAACGAAGTATCCTTTCCATATTGGAAAGAATACTCAAGCTCAGATATTCGACGCTCTTAGGGTTCTACATTTGCGTTTATTTCTGCGCTTACTTTCATAACTGTATACACAGGCTTATCAGTAACTGAACCTTTTGTAATCATTGTAAATTTCATAGTGGTTTTTAATACAGTTGTAAGGCCCTCTATTGTCGCTTGAGAAATTGGCAACTCAACACTATTTCCTGAAGCATAAAGCTCCCCGAAATTTACATTTGTTTGAATAATAGGGTCTCCAATTTGGTTATTTTCACTATAAAAAGTAGTTGTATCGGAACCTGAAATCCCTTCTGCTCCTACATAATCAGTTACTACATAAGAAATTTTTCTTATGGTGAATTGTGTGACATGATCTGCGTTGTTTGCGAAATCCTCATTTGAAGATAAATCAATAGTCAGTGTGTCTGTGTAAGATAATTCGTCGCTAGGACTAATATTGATTGTTACATCCTCAGAAAAGGAAGCATTCAATTCAAAAGCATCAATAAGTTTATTGCAGTTTGTGAAATTGAGAAATGCAATAGCAGCAAATAGAAAGGCGGCAATGACTTTTAAGTTTAGATTTTTCATAACAGCTGTTTTAATTAAAATGAATTGAACATAGCTTTAAGGATTCACTTTCGCTCCAACAACTAAAAACAATTCCAAATCGACATAAACCGGTTTTGCAGTAACAAGTCCTTCAACTTTAACAGTCACTTTCATTTGTTCTTTGAGCGTAGTCTGGATCGCATTTTTGGTTTCATCTGTAATTGTGACCACTGTTTTATCACCCGATATAAAAAGCGCATTAAAATCAATATCTTCTTCAATAATGCCATCTCCTAATTGAGTAGATCCATTATAAAAAGTAAGTGATCCTGATCCAAGAATACCCGGTTCACCTTCATAAGCAACTACTTGATAGTACACTTCATTGATTGTAAAATATTCTATTTTATCTTTATTATCCAGGAAGTCCTGGTTTGAAGACAAGTCGATCTCTTTCTGATCTATAAAGAGCAGATCATCATTTTCGCTAACATTAATGATGAAGTGGGTTGAGAAAGGAGAATTAAGCGTCAATGCTTCTTTGATTTTATCACAATTTGATAAGCCTATTAATAGAATTCCGAAAAGGAAAAAGACTGCGATGGGTTTTAGGGTAAAATTTTTCATAATAGCTGTATTAATGAGTATGGATTGGCTATTTAAAGTTAGCAAATTATAAGAAATTAGCAATGCCTGAATCGAATATAAATCGGGTTAATAGCTTAAAATGAGGTGATTAAAATAATTTAAGGTTTCTTAATAGCTATCGGTCAAAATTCTAAACCTGTCCGCTTTATTTCTTTGGACTGGCCCCGGTCATTTTCATATCCAACATTCCACTTAATATATTAGCCAACAAAAAAGGGCTCAGTTTCCCAAGCCCTTTTAAATGTTTTCCTTCCAACTTTGCGCTTCGCGCTTCCAACTTTATTATGCCATTTCCTCTACTTCCTTAGCAGCAAGATATTTTTCAGCATCTAAAGCAGCCATACAACCCGTACCTGCAGCAGTAACTGCTTGTCGGTAACGTTTATCGGCGGCATCACCAGAAACAAATACGCCAGGTATTTTAGTTAGAGAAGTTCCGGGTTCATTTTTCAAGTACCCTACTTCATCCATATCTAACCAACCTTTAAATATTTGAGTGTTTGGTGTATGTCCGATCGCTACGAAAAATCCTGTAACAGGAATCTCTGTTTTTTCTCCTGATAATACATTTTTGATTCGAACTCCTTCCACGCCTTTATCACCTAATACTTCATCCGTTTCCGAGTTCCAGTGAATCTCGATATTTGGAGTATTGAATACTCTTTTTTGCATCACTTTAGAAGCACGCATTTCATCTCTTCGAACGATCAAATGTACTTTTGTACATAATTTCGCTAAGTAAGTCGCCTCTTCTGCAGCTGAATCACCGGCACCAACTAAAGCAACGGTCTGACCTCTATAAAAGAAACCATCACATACAGCACAGGCAGAAACGCCATAGCCATTTAATCGTTGTTCACTTTCCAGACCTAACCATTTTGCAGAAGCTCCTGTAGAAATAATTACCGTATCTGCAGTGATCACTGTTTTAGCATCGATTGTCACTTTGTGCACCGGACCAGTAAAATCAACGGCTGTTGCCATTCCAAAACGAATGTCGGTATTAAAACGCTCCGCTTGTTTTTTAAATTCCTCCATCATTTCCGGACCGCTGATTCCATCAGGATAACCCGGATAATTCTCTACTTCATTCGTTATTGTTAATTGACCTCCGGGTTGCATTCCGGTATACATTACAGGATGCATATCTGCTCTTGCAGCATAAATAGCTGCGGTATAACCAGCAGGACCAGACCCTATAATAAGACATTTTACATGTTCTGTTGCTTCACTCATTTTTTAATGCTTTATGTTGTGTTATTCTATTCAATTTTCAGGTGCAAAAATACGAAATAAGGCTAAAAGAAAGTGTCATTTAGCACACAATTCAAAAGGCTTATGGAAGTGCATAAATCGTATCGTAATGAACACCATAACCTGCCCAAATTCCCAATCCACCCTCAATATTCGTTTGTAAAGAGGCGGGAGAGGCAAATGGACTTCCCTGATTAGCCAGTTCTGTATAGTAAGATCTTAAAAATTTATAGGTGGCAATATCGATCGACATTCCTTTTACTGCGATAGTATCTCCAATTTTAAAATACCCCTCTTCCACATTATTGTCATCTTCTTTATCAGAATAAGGTAAGGACCCTCTAAAAGAATTGAATTCAAACGAAAGTCCATTGAAAAACTGATCATCGGTAGCCGAATTAAAAGGAGAGATATATACCGGATCTTTAATGCTTCCATCCGGATAATGACTGATCCTACGAGCGCTCCAACGATAGGCATTGCCAAGGGTGTCGGGATCGCTCAATATCGCCCATGCTAATCCTAAACTATCTAAATTACCTTCAATCTGGAACCACACACTGTCCAAGCTAACGATGTCAGGAATTTGGGTTATGGCAGAGATGATATTTCCACTCGTTTCAACATTCAGTTGATAGCTTTTTCCCGCTTCTCCTATTAAGGAAAAGCTAAGATCAGTATAAAGACAAATATTTAATTCACTTCCGGGTTCAATGTAGATTCCGGATAGTTCCATAAAAATAGCAAGTAAAGAATCAGGGATTTCCGAACTACAGATTTCCGTTAAGAAATGTTCCGTTCCATCTACAGTTACCGAAACAAGTGCATCATGGATGAAATTGCTATAGAGTTCACTCGGACCAAATTCATTAAAATAGGGTAAGGTTTGAGAGATCACCACAATTGGTAATCCATCACTTTCGATATAGCCATCGATCACTATTTGCGATTCCACTTCGGGAATAGTCACATTGATATTCTTTTGACAAGAAATAAAAAGGATACTTAGCACTAAAGCGAAGGCGATTTTAATAAGGAGTATTTTTTTCATTATTAAAATTCAAAATTCCAGGTGATCGCAGGCAAAATAGGGAATAAAGAAACCTGTTTTGCTTGTGTTGTTACCGTATTGGTTTGCGTATTAACTTCATTATCGAAATAAATAAAATATGGATTGGCCTTATTGTAAACATTGTAGATCGAAAAATTAAAACTCGACTTGAACCTTCTGGGAATCCATTCTTCTTCTCCCGTTTCGATATTCAATTTTTTCTTTGCATTGTGAGGCGTATAGGTTACCGAAATATCTAATCGATTGTAGTCGCTCATTCGAACTCCATTTCGAACTCCATATTGATTTACAATATTCCCTTCGATATTATAACGTGATTCGGGAAGGGTAATATTATTTCCGGTAGCAAAAACAAAAGCCGCACCCAACTGCCAGTGTTCATTCACATTATAATTTAAGATCGCCGAGATATCATGTCTTCGATCGTATTTTGCCGGAAAGGCGTCTCCATCATTAATATCAGGAAAAACGCGGTTGCTATAAGATAGGGTATAACCGATCCATCCATTAAATCGACCGACCACTTTTTTCAAAAAGAATTCAATTCCATAACTCGTCCCACTTCCGGCTACGATCTGATTATCGGTATTATCATTAATATCATCAGCCACTTCGGCTCCTTCTTTATACTCGATTAAATTTTGCATGTCTTTATAATACAATTCAACCGACGCTTCAAAAATGTGCTTTTTAAAATTGAAAAAATAACCAATATTCCATTGTTGAGATTGCTGAGGAAGCAATTTATCACTGGCCGGGATCCAAACATCGGTAGGCAGTGCTACTGGTGAAATCGATGCCAATTGAATGTATTGGTAATTTAGTGTATAAGCTGCTTTAATGGAAGAGGCCTCACCGGTCATATAACGCAATGAAAGACGAGGCTCCAAGCGAGGATAGAAAGCAACCGTTTCTCCTTTTTCATATACTTTAGTATCGACCGTATTTCCTTTATCATCTTTAATATAGCGTGTAAACGCACCTATTTGCGAGAAGGTTGATAAACGCAAGCCGCCATACAAGGTCCAGAGGGCATTGATCTCATATTCATCGGAAATATAGGCTCCGGTCTCGATCGCGTACATATGCTGAATTCCACCGGTATCGAATTCTACATCTCCTGATTTTGCTGAAACAGAGCTTGGAGTGAAGGTATGGTGTATCCCTTGAATTCCAAAGCGAAGAATATGCTGATCATTGAGGTGATAAAAAGCATCCGACTTTAAATTAAAGTCATTAATCCCAGATAGTAATCTGAATTCGAATTGATTTTGAGATCCGATAAATTCAAATTGATAATGCGAATAATTAAATGAGGTTTTTATAAAGAGATCATCTGAAAAAGTGTGGAGCCATTGAATTCCTGCCATGGCATTTCCCCAAGGAATATTCAAATTAAATTCCTGGTCACTATTTTTAAAAACAAATTTATCGATCCCGTAATAGCCACTTAGAGCGATTGAATTTTTTTCATTGAATTTATGATCAATGCGGGCATTCAGGTCATAGAAAAAATAAGTAGAACCACTAAATCCCGAACTATCCGGAATAAAAGGTGCTAAGAGCAGATCGACATAGGTTCTACGTGCTGAGATCTGAAAAGAAGTCTTGTCCTTAATGATTGGACCATCGATCAGAAATTTAGAAGAGATCGTTCCGATGGAGCCTTTGAAATTAAATTTTTGTTTTGATCCTGAGCGTTGAGTCACATCTAAAACGGATGATAATCTACCTCCATATTTCGCCGGCATTCCCCCTTTAACGAGCGTTACATTATCGATTGAAAATGAATTAAAGACAGAGAAAAAACCAAAGAGGTGGGAAGAGTTATAGATCACTGCTTCATCCAGTAGAATTAAATTCTGGTCCGGTCCGCCACCGCGAACATAGAAGCCACTTGCTCCTTCGGTAGCTGAACTAACTCCGGGAAGAAATTGAAGGGTTTTTATGATATCCACTTCACCCATAAACTGTGGAATTTGATTGATCTGTTCGATATTCAGACTGATGTCGCTCATTCGAACGCTTTCGGTATTGTCGGTTGCGGTACCAAAAATCTGGACTTCCTCCATCAAAATATTATCTTCACGAAGAACGATCGTGATCCTTTGATCTTTAGTTAGATTTACTGTTTTTGTGGCTTTTGTATAGCCAATAAATGAAAATTCGAGGCTATAGATTCCTTCTTCAAGATCGAATGAAAACTTTCCTTCATCGTCGGTACTCATTCCTTTTTGGGTTCCGCTAATAAGCACAGTAGCACCGGGAAGAGATTCACCTTGTGCATCTTTTACGATTCCGCTAAGCGTGTATTTTTCTTGCGCAAAAGAAATTGATGAAAAGAGGAAAAAGGCTAATAAAAAGAATTGTATTTTGTTTGGATTAAGGTTCATTTTGTATTTAGGGGCAATTAAATAAAGCTATTTGAGATATATTTCTATTTATAATTCGGAGGCAAAAATACAGCATGTTTATAGCATTACTGCTAACTAATTAATAAACGGTTTATATATAGTACAAAGCGGAAAAAACGATGCTTATTGGTAAAATGATAATCATCGAATTAAAAGCTTGTCTCGTTTACTAAATAAGCATTAATTTTGGCCGCGATTTCGGGATGTAGCTCAGTCCGGTTTAGAGTACTCGTCTGGGGGGCGAGGGGTCGGAAGTTCGAATCTTCTCATCCCGACGTTTTAATTAAAGCTTCGTTTTTGCGGAGCTTTTTTTATTCTGCAACCTTATTAAAATCGGTCTTTATCATGCATTTGTTTATTGTTAGTTAATTCATTTTTTATTTATTGATTTCAATCGCAGGGGTCGGTAAGTTCGAAACGTTAGTTCATTGCGGCCTAGCGTGAAGGCAAGTGGGAGTCAATAATCTTCTCATCCCGACATTTTAATTAAAGCTTCGTTTTTGCGGAGCTTTTTTTATACTTCAACCTTATTAAAATCGGTCTTTATCATGCATTTGTTTATTGTTAGTTAATTCATTTTTTATTTATTGATTTCAATCGCAGGGGTCGGTAAGTTCGAAACGTT
>JAHECK010000170.1 GCA_024641785.1 Flavobacteriales bacterium
TAGCCCTGATATTTCACATTATTACTCGCTTCACCACTTGAATACATGTACACTTGATAAGATCTGATAAGGTAATTCTTAAGCATTGATATATCATTTTTATTTAATGTAAAACTCGCGTAATGCACATATTGTCCGTCTTCATTTTTATATACTTGTGTAACTACATTGTCCTTCTTGATCGTATAATTCCTACCTAAATTTACAATTACTCCTTTTCCTGTGTTTTCTGCAGGACCAATCACATTAATTGTCATTATATAAGCTTCCTTGCCATTATTAATTAATTTTTTAAAATAAATTGCCTCATCATAAGGAGTAAAAAATCGAACTTCACTGGAAGAATCATCAAATTCTTTCTGAATATCAGAGCAATAAACATCCAGATCGGGATATAATTGAGAGAAAGCGTTTATAGAAATAAAAATAAATAGGAAGGCTAGTAAATTGTAATTCATGATTATTTGTTATCGTTTGAATGGTGAATTTTTTATATGACTAAATTCTAGCTTAATTGAATAATAAATACGTTGCAATTCCTGCGAAATACCCTATTAAGGCTAGCCATGACATGTGCTTTAAAAACCACAAAAAATCTATTTTTAATATTCCCATGGCTGCTACCCCGGCTGCAGATCCAATTATAAGAACACTTCCTCCTGTACCGGCACAATACGCCAAAAAAGTCCAGAACTCATGATCCATCGGAAATACGTCGATCGAATACATTCCCATTGCTCCTGCAACCAAGGGTACATTATCGATCACCGCCGACAATAGACCTAACAGTGTATTGCTGATATGAAAATCATGAAAAGTAGTTTCCAAAAAATTTCCCATATAAAATAAGGAGCCATTTGCTTCCAAAGCAGCAACTGCAAGTAATATTCCTAGAAAGAAAAGAATACTAGGTGTATCTATTCTTTTAACTGTGGATGCAACAGATAAATGATGTTTTAACTCGTTCGATTTATTTCGATGAAGTACTTCTGTTATTAGCCAGAATACCGACAGACTAAAAAGCATGCCCATGTAAGGTGGCAAATGACTGATGAATTTAAATAAAGGAACCGACATTAAAAGAACAACACCTAATATCAGGACTAGATTACTTTCTTTGGAATCGATTTCAGCACTCACTTTACTATTCACGGTATAGGCCTCAAGTTTTTGGTTTTTAAAATGAAACCAAGCCAAAAGTAATGGGGAAATTATACACGCAAGACTCGGTAAAAAAACATCCCCCAAAATAGCATTTGTAGAAACCTGTCCTCCATTCCACAACATAATTGTAGTTACGTCTCCTATTGGTGACCACGCCCCTCCTGCATTAGCAGCTATAATAACAAATCCAGCAAAATACCATAGATCTTCCTTTTTGCTAATAAATTTCTTCAAAATTGCAACCATCACAATTGTAGTGGTGAGATTATCCAGAATTGCAGATAGAAAAAAAGTTAGTATTGATAAGGTCCAAAGCAGCCCAATTTTTTTCTTTGAGCGAATTAAATTTTGAAAAATACTGAAACCGTTATGCGTATCAATAAGTTCAACTATTGTCATGGCTCCGAGGAGAAAAAACAGAATTTCTGAGATCTCTTCAAAATGCTCAGCTAATTTTAATAAAGTCTCAGGTAATTCTACCTTGCTAAATGCCAATAAAAGCCATAAGATAATACCAAGGAACAATGCCACAGAAGCTTTGTCAATCCTTATTTTATGCTCAAGAGCTATAAAAAAATAACCTATTATAAAAACCGCAGAACTTAGTAACATTTTGAAAAAATATGACAAATCAAATGTATTAATAAATTGAAGGAAAATAACTTATCACAAGTAAATCGTAAATTAAAATAATCAAATTACCATCTGATAAATCTGAGCAAAATAAAAATGAAATGTCATTATTAATGATGGACTTAGAAGATAAAGATTCTAATGATTTATTAACTAATCAATTATTAAATATTTATATTTAATAATTCTCTAAACACTTGATTTATTAAGTTTTAAAATATCGACTGTTATGAATAATATAATCCCTTACCTAGGATTTTTAATTGCGGCATATGCAGTAATCGCTAACGATGTAATTCAAACATTAGGCACTTTTTTATCCTCTAATGAAAAAAAGAAATGGTGGATTCTATGGGCCTTTGCTTCAATTATTCTTACAATAACCATTTTTTACAGCTGGCAAAACTTTGATGGCGATGTGTCTTTCGGCAGACTTCAAAAGATTCCGCTTCCTAAAAGCATTGAGTGGTGGTATCTTTTAGCTCCGATATCTTTGTTAGTGATCACAAGGTACGGTGTTCCTGTGAGCACCACATTTATGATCCTGAGCGTCTTTTCCAGCGAGCAGATCATTGAAAAAATGATCTTAAAGTCAGTATTTGGTTATGCCATCGCTGTTATATCAGCTTTATTGATTTATCTCCTGATAGCCAGGCGCTTTGAATCAAAATTATCATTGGATAGATTAGATAAAAAACAGCAAAAAAAATATTGGTTGATCGCTCAGTGGTGCTCTACAGCCTTTTTATGGTCCCAGTGGTTGATACAGGATTTTGCAAATATCTATGTTTTTCTACCTAGACGATTAAACCTGAGTGAATTACTTTTTTCTGTAGCTACAATCCTATTGATCATGGCATATATATTTCGCAACAGAGGAGGAAAGATCCAGGAAATTGTCAATCAAAAAGTAAATACAAGAAACATTAGATCTGCAACACTCATAGATCTTATTTACGGATTGATCTTGTTCTTTTATGGAAATCTCAATACCATACCTATGAGTACAACTTGGACCTTTATTGGGATACTTGCAGGAAGAGAGATCGCAATAAACTATCTGTTAAACAAAAACAAATTGAAAAATGCTTACTCTTTAATTGTAAAAGACTTTGCAAAAGTAAATATTGGTTTAGCCATTAGTATCCTAATTGCCTTTTTAATACAGTTTTTAAAATCCTGATCGGGTCGAGTCCTTTTAAAAAGCATTATATTCAGCCTTTTGAACATAATTAAAACTCGGATTTGAAAAAGATTTTAGGGCTTGAGTTTTCTCATTTCAAGGGAGATTTATTTGGAGGAATCACTTCAGGAATAGTTGCTTTACCTCTTGCATTAGCTTTTGGAGTAAGTTCTGGATTAGGTCCGAGCGCCGGACTTTATGGAGCTATTTTTATATCCTTCTTTGCTGCTTTATTTGGTGGTACAAACACACAAATATCAGGTCCAACAGCTCCTATGACCGCTGTTGCTATGCTCATTATAGCAGGAATAGTAGCCACTTTTGATGGGAATGTGACAAAAGCTTTACCTGTAATTTTAGCCGTATTTCTTTTGGCCGGACTGATGCAAATTGGCTTGGGCTTATTAGGACTTGGAAAATATATAAAATACATCCCTTACCCTGTCGTATCCGGATTTATGACTGCCATCGGTATCATCATACTCCTAACCCAATTTTTACCCATTTTAGGCTATTATCCGAAAGAAGACCTCACTTTTGTAGAACAATTTAAGCCTCAGGCGGAAGAAATAATTTTAGACAATATATTAAAGGAAGAAGCCGGCGAAGGATTATTAGTAATCGAAGATTTTAAAGAAACCATCGATAGAGCTGAACATATCAGCGAAGATCAAATATTGTTGGAATCGCAGACCTTAGCCGGAAAAGAGGCATCAGGAGTGATCGGTGCGATAAAAGTCTTACCCAGAGCTTTAAAAAATATAAATTATTTGGAGCTTCTTTTAGCATTATCCACCATTATAATCATTTATGGTTTTAAAAAAATAACGAGTGCAGTACCGAGTACTTTGGTCGCACTTTTTTTAGTTTCCGGAGTAGCATACGCTATGAATTTGGATTACAGACCAATACAAGAAATACCTGGAGGGCTACCTATTCCACAATGGGAAATATTTAGCAAATTTAAATTTGCAAGTATATCTCCCTATATTTTTACTGCATTAACTCTGGCATTGCTTGGAGCAATCGATTCTTTGCTTACGTCCGTGGTATCTGATAACATGACGAAAACCAAACACTTACCAAATAAAGAGCTTATTGGTCAGGGAATTGGAAATTCGATTGCAGCTTTATTTGGCGGTATTCCGGGTGCAGGAGCAACGATCAGAACGGTAGTTAACATTAAAGCCGGTGGAAAGAGTAAATTATCAGGTATGATCGCTGGACTATTACTGCTTCTTATCTTACTTGCATTTGGGCCTATTGCATCCCAAATACCTGCAGCTGTTCTTGCTGGAATTCTCATCACTGTTGGAATTAGCGTAATGGATTATAAAGGTTTAAAGGCAATTCCATATATGCCTAGGGTAGAAGTGCTAATTATGCTGATTGTGCTTGTTTTATCTTCAATATGGAACTTAGTATATGCTGTAGGTATAGGATTAATCATTGCCTCCCTTACCTTTATGAAAAACATGGGTGATATTACAGCAGAAAGATCTGATGTAAAATCACTGGCCAGAGAAAAAGCATGGTCAGATGAATTGAACTTCCCGGAAGAACTTAAAGAAAAAGTCTTTATAAAACATATTAAAGGTCCGCTATTCTTTGGTTCTACGAGCGATTTTCAACAATTAGCCAAACAAATCCCTGATACTGCTTCCATTGTAATCATAAGACTAGGTAGAATGCAGTATATCGACCAATCAGGATTATATGCAATGGAAGATGTCCTTATTGACCTTTTAAACTCAAAGAGAATAGTGTTGTTTGTAGGTTTAATTAAGCAGCCTCGCTATATGATGGAGAGAATCGATATTATTCCAGATCTTATTCCTAAAGAATATCTATTTAAAAATTTCGACGAATGTTTAAGATGGATCAAAAAAAATATAAAATAAATGAATTTCGCAAATAGATTATAGCTGTTGTGCTTTTCAAAAAAATAACTTTCTATTGCGCAGTATAGAAAGAATCAATACTTCAAACCGTGTGCGAAAAGTTTTGCACTTTGACAGGCTTAATTAAACAAGTACCCAAAATCGCTATTCTGCTTTTTTTTATTTGAAAAATGCTCAAGCAAGCTTGGAAATAGCTTATTAAAAAGAATCGCGTAGGATTACTCGCTCTCGCTCGTGATCCTGAATTATCCGTGAAGGGAATCAAAACCAATATCGCTTCGCGCTATTCTGCTTTTTTTTATTTGAAAAATGCTCAAGCAAGCTTGGAAATAGCT
>JAHECK010000171.1 GCA_024641785.1 Flavobacteriales bacterium
CATTTTTTCCGATTTTAAAATCATAATTTCTTTATTTGTGTCCTTATTTTCACCACAGGCATGTATAAGTACGATTAAAAGTATTGATAATAGCAATGGAATTAGCCTAATTTTAGTAGAGGATGTCGTCATAAGAATTGTTTAAAGATAGAGAACTAGCTTTCATACTAAAATAGTAACTTTGCCGGCTTAAACGAAAGTACAAAATGGGAAGAGAACTTGCTTCTAAATATAATCCTTCTTCTATCGAAGATAAATGGTACAGCTACTGGATGGATCAGGGCTATTTTCACTCCGAACCGGATGAAAGAGAACCTTATACAATCGTAATCCCTCCACCAAATGTTACCGGCGTCTTGCATATGGGACATATGTTGAATAATACTATTCAGGATGTATTGGTAAGAAAAGCCCGAATGGAAGGTAAAAATGCCTGCTGGGTTCCCGGAACCGACCATGCGTCTATCGCCACAGAAGCCAAAGTTGTAGCTAAACTCAAAGCAGAAGGAATTAGCAAATTTGATCTTTCAAGAAAAGAATTTTTAGATCATGCCTGGGATTGGACCCACAAGCATGGCGGAATCATTTTAGAACAATTAAAAAAATTAGGTGCTTCCTGCGATTGGGAGAGAACGGCCTTTACAATGGATGAGGATCGATCCAAACAGGTGATCTTTTCCTTCATCGATCTTTATAAGAAAGGATATATCTATAGGGGTGTGCGAATGGTGAACTGGGATCCAAGTGCAAAGACCGCAGTTTCCGATGAAGAAGTAATTCGTAAGGAGGTTCAAGCAGCACTTTATTTTGTTAAATACAGTGTAAAGGATAGCGATGAAACCTTAACCATCGCTACTACCCGACCGGAAACCATTTTAGGAGATACGGCCATTTGTATACATCCGAAAGATCCACGCTATACGCATTTACATGGAAAAAAGGCGATAATCCCATTTAGTAATCGCGAAGTTCCCATTATTTTGGATGAATATGTTGATATTGAGTTTGGAACGGGATGCTTAAAAGTAACTCCTGCTCATGATCTAAATGACTATGAACTAGGGATTAAACATAATTTGGAAACCATCGATGTGTTGAATGACGATGGTACAATGAATGAATTTGGTCTTGAATTTAAAGGACAGAGCAGGGAAGAAGCGCGTAAAAATGTAATCATTACCTTAAAAGGAATGGGGAAAATGGAAAAGATTGAAAATCTTATCCATAACGTGGGTTTCTCTGAACGAAGTGATGCCGTGATCGAACCAAGATTATCGATGCAGTGGTTCTTAAAAATGGATGAATTATCCAAACCGGCGCTTGATAATGTTATGAACGATGAAGTGCAGTTCCATCCCTCGAAATTTAAGAATTCCTATCGCCACTGGATGGAGAATGTGCGCGACTGGTGTATTTCTCGTCAGCTGTGGTGGGGCCATCAGATCCCCGTATTTTTCTACGGAAGCGGAATCAATGATTTTGTAGTAGGCGAAAGTGCAGACCTGGTATTGGCAGAGGCTAAAGAACGTTCCGGAAATCCGAATTTAACTGTAAAGGATCTTAAGCAAGACGATGATGTGCTGGATACCTGGTTTTCATCCTGGTTATGGCCTATATCGGTGTTTAATGGCTTGATCGATCCTGATAATAAAGACATATCCTACTATTACCCAACAAACGATCTGGTTACAGCTCCTGAGATCATGTTCTTTTGGGTCGCTAGAATGATCATTTCAGGTTATGAATACCGTGGTCAAAAGCCGTTTAAGAATGTATATTATACCGGAATAGTAAGAGATAAACAAGGAAGAAAAATGTCGAAGTCCTTGGGAAATTCTCCGGATCCTATAGACTTGATAAAGGAGCACGGGGCCGATGGAGTTCGGGTAGGGATGTTGTTGAGTTCACCGGCCGGAAACGATTTGCTTTATGATATTTCACTGATAGAGCAAGGAAGAAACTTTGCCAATAAGATCTGGAATGCCTTCAGATTGGTAGACATGTGGGAAGTGGATGAAAGTTTAAAGGCCAACGATTCACAACTTTTAGCTGAAAAATGGTTTGAAAACAGATTCAATAGTGCCTTGCTTGAGATCAACAGACTCTATGATGAATTCAGGATCTCCGATGCCTTGATGGCTACCTATAAATTGGTTTGGGATGATTTCTGCAGTTGGTATCTGGAATTGATAAAACCTGAATATCAACAGCCTATTTCGGCTCAAGCAAAAGAAAGAAGCATCTATTTCTTTGAGCAGGTCTTACGCGTGTTACATCCATTTATGCCTTTTATTAGCGAAGAAATTTGGCAATTGATAAAAGAGCGAAGTGCTGAAGAGGCGCTTATCGTTTCTTCCTGGCCAAAAGGCGGATCAGTTGATGAGGTGCTTTTGCAACAATTCGATATTAGCAAAGAAGTAATAAGTAATATTAGAAAGATCCGAAAGGACAGAAATATTGCTTTTAAAGATAAAATTGAGCTAAAGATCAGAAAAGGAGCGGATAATGATACTCGTTTTGACCCCTCAATTATTCAGTTGTGCAATATTAGCAGCATCGAATATAGCGATGAAGCAGTAGAAAACGCCTTTAGTTTTGTTGTAAAGAATAATGAGTATTTTATTCCATTTAGTGAAAACATTGATGTAGATGAAGAGATAGCTAAGATCAAAGAAGAACTAAAGTATACGATCGGTTTTTTGACTTCAGTAAATAAAAAACTGGAGAATAAACGCTTTGTTGAAAGTGCTCCGGCCAAAGTGGTGGAGATGGAGTACAGTAAAAAGGAAGATGCTGAATCGAAGATTCGTATCTTGGAAGAAAAATTAAGTAATTTAAGTCAATAAGATTTTCCCTCGGCATGGCAGAAAAACCTTCAATACCAAAAGGAACAAGAGATTTTTTACCGGAAGAAATGATTCGTCGGAATTATGTTTTCGACACCATACGCAAACATTTTAAACGCTTTGCCTATGTTCCGATCGAAACGCCTTCGATGGAGAATTTGAGTACCTTGACAGGAAAATATGGAGAGGAGGGAGATCGCTTAATTTTTAAAATACTGAATTCGGGTGACTATCTAAAAAAGGCCAATAAAGAAGCATTGAAGAATGAGGATTCTGTAAAATTGATTTCAAGCATTTCCGAAAAAGCCCTTCGCTACGACTTAACAGTTCCTTTTGCCCGCTTTGTTGTGCAGCACCAAAATGAGATCCAATTCCCCTTTAAACGCTTTCAGATACAACCCGTATGGCGTGCCGACCGGCCGCAGCATGGCAGGTATCGAGAATTTTATCAATGTGATGCCGATGTGGTTGGATCGGATTCACTCCGCTATGATGTAGAGATGATCTCGCTTATTGATGAGGTATTAAGTGATCTGCAATTGAAGGATTTTACAATAAAGATCAATAATCGAAAAATACTTGCCGGTATAGCTGAGGTAATGGGTATTTCAGATCAACTGACTGACTTTACCGTAGCCATTGATAAATTGGATAAAATAGGGGAGGATGGGGTTTTAAAGGAATTGGAAGCGAAAGCAATGCCTTCAAAAGTGTTAAGAATGACAAAGGAGCTTTTTACTTTAAGCGACGATAAGAGCACCTTAGCCTTACTTGCTACATGGTTTGAAGGGAGCGAGATCGGTAAAAAGGGATTAGAGGAGATCAGCTATGTATTTGAAGCATCAAAAAAGGCTGAGCTAAGAAATGCGAAAGTAAAATTGGACATAACGCTTGCTCGCGGATTAAATTATTATACCGGAAGTATCTATGAGGTAGTGAGCAATGAAGTGAAAATGGGGAGCATAGTTGGGGGAGGAAGATATGATGACCTTACCGGTGTTTTTGGATTGAAAGATGTTTCCGGAATAGGAATTTCTTTTGGAGCTGAGCGGATCTATGATATCTTGCTGGAACTGGATCGTTTTCCGGAAATGATCAAGGAAGGCGTTCAGCTTTTATTCATCAACTTTGGAGAAAAAGAAGCGCGCTACTGTGAAGACTTGTTGAGAAAAGTGAGAAGGGAAGGGATACACGCAGAATTATACCCTGATAGCAGTAAAATTCAAAAGCAAATGAAGTTCGCTAATGGATTAGGGGTAAAATGGGTGGCTATGATCGGAGAAAATGAGATCAAAAATCAGCAGATATTACTCAAAAATATGATCACAGGGGAGCAGGATGAGGTGGATTTTAAAACAATGATCAATACGATTCAGCATTAAGTATATCTTATTTCTTGTTATTTTCCAAAAGTATATTTGATAAAAATATAGTTGCTTATCGGAACGTTTTTTACTTCATTATAAGGTGAGAAACCACTAGCGATTAAGAATTGGTATTCAATAGCCAAGTTCTTGAAATTAATACCAGCGCCTAAATTAAAACCAAATTGAAATTTCTTTGGATATTGCCAATAACTTTTACTGTAACCTTCGATGTCATATCCAAAAGAAAAGATTGTAGCTACTCCAAAACGGATATATGGTCCAACTTCACCTTTGCTTAGATTATAAAGCAGACCCAAATTAAGTGGAATCTGTGAATATTTTATAGTGGAAATCGTTCCTGGTGTGGACAAATTGGTAGGTTTTTTTAAATCAAAATTATAATGGGTATAATTTAACTCGGTATAAAGATTTAATTTTTTGTTTTGTTTTGGTATTACATATAGCAGACCAAAACTTGCACTAAAGTTAATTGAAGCTGAATATTCTGAATTTCCTAGTGCAACGAAATTGGATCCATTTGATTTAAATTTTGTTGATGCAATGAGCAATCCGCCACTGATATAAGGTTTCACTTTCCATTTTTCAATTTTCTTAGCATAGATTTCCTCTATGTTTGGATTCATACATTGATTGTATTTTAAGACTAATTTATATAGATAACTTTCTTTAAATTCTATATTAACATCATTATAAGTGATCGACTTACAACCGACTAAAGTGGTTAAAAGCTGTGTTTTATAATCTTCTGAGTATCCCACGAAATGATTTGGCGTCCCACCGGCATCCATCTTTGTTACTTGATACATTATATTGAGTAACTCCT
>JAHECK010000064.1 GCA_024641785.1 Flavobacteriales bacterium
CTGGACCATTCATAAAGGGGATACTGCGCCTCAAGCTGCAGGAGTGATACACACCGATTTTGAAAAAGGATTTATTCGTGCTGAAGTGATCAAGTACGATGATTTTGTAAACTTAGGTTCTGAAGCAGCTGTAAAAGAAGCCGGTAAAATGCGAGTTGAAGGAAAAGAGTATATAGTTGCTGATGGAGATGTGATGCATTTTCGTTTTAATGTGTAAAACGGAGTGATTAAGTAAAAAAGTGACTAAGTGACCAAGTTAAGTCCTTTTTCTCTGTTGATATTTAGGGTTTCTTTTTTAGTGAATAGATTAAACCACGAAGGATTTTACTTATTTCAATGCATTTATTTCGTAGTATTTCGAATTCTTCTTTTGAGATATATTCAAGTGGTTCAGCTAAATAGAGCATTGATTTCACTTCACTGCAAGATGAGATTGAATAATTTAAAAAACGTTTAAAATCAACTTTACTTTCTCTTTCAAATCCTTCAGCAATATTATTTGATATTGAAATTGTTGCGCTGCATATTTGATTTTTGAAACTATAATCACTTGAATTTTTAAAGTTAGAATAAATTGAGACACCTAATTTTATTGCTTTTTGCCATGCGATAATATCTTCAAATTTTTCAATTTTCATATTTCTTTGTGTAAGTTAATAAAGTATAAACTTTTGTGAATTTATAAAGATTAAAGGCTTAAAAACTACGTTGAAATACCTGTTTTACAAAGTGACCAAGTGTATGAGTGACTAAGTGCTTGAGAGAATAGTAAATAAGCAATTTATTGAGAGAAGCCTTAAAGATCATCAGTAAACTATTTTCCGACTAGCCACTTAACTACTTTCTTACTTAGTCACTCAAGCACCTGGTCACTTAGTCACTCTTCCACTTATCCACAATTGTTAAAAACTCTAGTTAATACATTGTTTATAAAGACAATGCCTTTTTTTTGACCTCCGGAATTTCTCATTGTATATTTGACTCACAAGTTCAGGGAACTATTTGCGAAAGCAGAGTTAACTGGAATACGTTCTTCGATTCTTTGTTATTACCATGGAAACATGAGTATGTTATTCTTGTAAAGGAATAAACATTAGCGATGGGAAAAACGAGGGTGACCGAGTTCTTCCATATACGTTTCCGGTCTTAGATACGAAAAGGGCTTCCCCGATGAGTATTTGAGATTATTGATCAGGAGTGAAAGGGTACGCCCAAGATCTTTGATCGACTACAGCGTTTCTTAAGCCACCGCAAGGTTGTTTTAAGACTCTTAAATGGAGAAGATCGCAAAGTACTTGTACGATGTGAGAATTGAAATGGAAGGAGAGCATGGCAAAACCATTTTGAGGCGAAAGCAAACAAAATAACGCAAGTTATTAGTGGAAAGTTCAAATCAGAAGAAATTACCTAAGGCTATTTGAAAAAATAGCTGTGCGAGTTGCAGAGTTGGCTTGATATTGTGGAAGCAGATCTTCGGATCAGCAGAAGCAGGATGGATAATAACCGAACTTGTCACTTTAAGGTTAGCTACGGCGCATTAAAGTGTAGCGAGAATACAAAGGCAACTGCGTATTCTCGCTTTTTTTTTGCCATTAATTTAGAAATCCGGATCTAAAATCCTCACGCAAAAAGAAGATTAAAAAAGGAAAATATTTTAACTTTTTTTAATAAATATAATCGGCTTCTTGTAGGGTAAAAACCAGAACAATTTTGTACCTTTAAGATGCAGGTTCAGGTAACTATCAGCGCAAGCAAAGTTAACTGGAATACGTTCTTCGATTCTTAGTTATTACCATGGAAACATGAGTATGTTATTCTTGTAAAGGAATAGATATTGACGATGGGAAAAGCTTGGGTGACCAGGTGATTTCATATACGTTTCCGATCTCCTATATAAAAAGGGTTTCCTTTGGCATATTTGAGGTTCTTGGTCGAAAGTGAAAAGGTACGCCTCAGATCTTTGATCAACTACAGCGTTTCTTAAACGGCTTTGTGGAAGTTTAAGACTCTTGAGTGGAAAGGATCGCAATGTACTTGTACAATGCGTGAGTTGAAATGAAAAGAGAGCATGGCAAGACTATTTTGATATTGATGCTTACAAAATAGCGCAAGTTAGGAGTAAGCAGTTCAAATCAGAAGAAATTGTCTAAGGCTATTTGAAAAAGTAGCCGTGCGAGTTGCAGAGCTAACTTGATCATGTGGATGCTGATTTTTGGATCATCAGAAGCACGATGGATAATAACCGGACTTGTCACTTTAAGGTTAGCTACGGCGCATTAAAGTGTAGCGAGAATACAAAGGCTACTGCGTATTCTCGCTTTTTCTTGGCTAATTTTCTCATCCAATATCCTTCTTTTTTATTCTTACTTCCTGCACCTCCTGTCTACTGACCTTCTATTTTTTTACCTTTAGAACCAAGATTCTTTAATTTCTCGCTGAACTTTCTGCCGGCAGGTTTTCGTAGAATTAATTTTTTACTTCGGACCTCTTTTTTCGGACTTCGAGCTTAACCTCAATACCCATAACTCAACACTCTCTTCCTCCCTCCAATGCTGATTCCTACGGGTTTTACTTGAAGCTCTTCCTACTTTTTTTTGTAAAAATAATTCCTTTTCGAAACGACCTCCTGATTTTAATTCTTGGTCAATTGGATGCTCTTTGCTTAGATGACTCACCTCCGCTAAATTCGAAAATAAAAGAACAACTCTTCCGGCCGGCTCTAAATGTTTTAACGCCTCTGAGAAAAATCGTGGAAATAATTCCGTATCATAATAGATCGCTGAATCTAATCCTTCAATGTTCTGAGTAGCCGGAAGCCATGGTGGGTTAAAAACGATCAATTCACTCTTGATCTTGACTTCCGCAAAAAGATCACCGTAGAATAATTCCATTTTGGATAGTAAGGGATTGCTATTATATTCTTTGCTTAAGCCAATCAGCGCATTTGGATTAAGGTCTGTTCCATATACTTTTTTAAATCCATTTTCCAATAGTTGAAAAGCCAATACACCACTCCCTATACCAATATCTATCGCTGTTTTTTTCTCCCCTCTATACTTTTTCAGCCACTCATCGAATAAACTTAAATGTTCGAATCGAGTAGGGAAGTAGCTCCCAAAAAAAGGATGCAACTTATTTTTTAAGACCGGAATGGAAATTCCATTTTTATACCACTGCCATGAACTATTTAAACCCTGAATCTGAGGAAAAGGAAGATAAAATTCACTTAGCTCGGGGTAAAGAATTTTTAACCAGGGAATATCCGGTGCTTTGCGCGCACTTACTTTATGATCGATCACTAATAATAATAATCGCTGCGAAAGCTCACGAAAAACACTACGATAATTGCGCTGCGCCTGAAAGGATTGTCCTTTGTGTTTTTTCTCTAAATGATCCTTTAATGCCCCCAAGATCGAAAGTCCACTGCTATAAAAATCTACTACAAGAACATAATAACCTTCTATAAGTGCTTCAACTCCTTCTTGAGCACCCATCCTTTTTTTATAGGGAACAACTTCAATATCTGAAACGATAGCTTCTGGACGATCAACAACAAGCTTCTTTCCGAAAAGGTTTACTGTTAAAGGCGATTTGCTTTCATCCATTACTTTTATTTCTATTTATACGATGCAAAACAAGCGATAATTTGTAATTCAATCCAATTGCTTTAAGCTTTATTAGGGAGTATATTTTGCAGCATTTGTTGAATAAATTAATTTAAAATCTAACTCCAATGATACAAATATCGTCAACTTGTTCTAGATGACCCCTCCAGTGTTCAAAGCTCTCATTAATTAAATTGCGCTGTTCAGCCATTGGTTTGGAATAGATATCAAGTAATAGATTTTTGAAATTGTTGGCCTTATATTTTTTTCCATATTGACCACCAAATTGGTCTACAAATCCATCTGTGAAGATATAAAGTACATCATCCTTTTCTAATTTGATCGTATGGGTAGTATAGGGTTGAGGATTTCGAGACAGACCTATTGGGAATCGATTAGCCTTTGTTTCTAATAATTCTCCATTTCGAATGATCCACAATGGATTATAAGCACCTGCATATGTAAGAGTACTTCCTTCAAGTACACACAAAGCGATATCCATTCCATCATTCACTTCCTGATCAGATTTTTCGAACTCTCTAACAACAATATCTCTTGTTTTATTCAAAATTTCACCGGGATCTGTTATACCATATTCTCTAACTGAACGGTTTAATGCATTATTACAAACTACACTAACCATTGCTCCGGGAACTCCATGACCAGTGCAATCTGCCGCTGCAAATAAGATTTTTTTATCTACATGCCTCATCCAGTAAAAATCTCCAGCTACTACATCTTTTGGATTATATAGAATAAATGAATCTTCTAAGTATTCTTTAACAATTCGAGCAGGAGGGAGGATGGCATTTTGAATTCGTTTAGCATAGCTAATACTATCGGTTATTTCTTTATGTGCTATTTTAATAACATCACGTTGGTTCTCAACTTCATTTTTTTGTTTTTCAATTTGAGTTTTTTGTTTTCGTGTAATTTTCAATCGATTAAATACAAAGTATAAAAACACTACAACAAGAAGTAATATCGTCGCAGTTGCATACGTAAAAATTTGTTGTTTTTCTTTTTCCTTTTTCTCTATCGCAATCAATTTGTCATTTTCAATATCGTCAATCGATTTTTGTTTTTCATATATGAATCGAGCTTGGAGTTGAGCATTTGCCTTTTGGGTTTCTTCATTGTTGATGCTATCGCGCATAAGAATATAAAGCTTATACATTTCCAGAGCCGGCATCCCTTTTTGTTCCTTTTCATAAACATTACTCAATAGAAATGCAGCTCTTTGTATGTTTTCAGGATATCCTATTTCCCTAGATAGTTCTAAACTATATTGGCCATGCTTTTCTGCATCATTTATTTTTCCATTAATAAATTCAATATTACCAATATTACTTGTCGACGTAGCCATACCTTGTTTATGCTCGATCTCTTTAAATATATCATATGATTTTTCAAAAGCTACTAATGCTTTTGGGTAGTTTTTTTGATCCCAATATACTTTTCCAATATTACCATAAGAGGTCCCGATACCTTCTTTCCATCCTATTTCTTCTCTGAGCTTTAAAGACCGGTTAAAATATTCAAAGGCCTTGGAAGTATCATTTTGTACTCTGTATATTTCTCCAATATTGTTCAAGACAATAGAAATAAGATTTTTATCCTTGATTTCTTCTCTAATTTTTAATGATTGAAAGTAATATTCCAATGCTTTATTAATGTCTTTTTGATCTTCATAAATTCGAGCGATATTATTTAAAGAGATTGCTACTCCTCTTTTATTGCCATTTTTTTCATTAAGTTTCATGGATTTGTAATGGTATTCTAACGCTCTAGAAATGTTTCCTTGGTCTTTAAAAAGGACAGCCATATTATTATAGGAATTTGCCATTCCTAATTCATTTCCAATTTCTTCTTGAATTTCCAATGACTTTGTGTAGAATTCCAATTTCTTAGAAATATTTCCTTTTTCACCATAGGCGAACCCAATATTATTTAGTGCATCTGCTAATGATTTTAGAAGACTTTTCTGAACCAAAGTATCAGAATAGTCATTTAATCCATCTTGAGCGATCTTTACGCTATTCTCACATAAATAGATTACAGTATCAATATTTGAGACGTATAAAATATCTGATAGATGAACATATGCTTCCGCTAGACTGGTGTCGTGACTATTAGGATTGTCAATAATGGAATTTAGGCTATCCAGTGCCTTTTGATTTTCAATGCTAAAAAGTTGTGCTTTGGATTGAATTGAAAAGCTTAGAATAAAAACGATGGTGACAAATAATGAGCATTTATATTTTTCCATTCACAAATTTCTTTTTCCTTCAATTCAATAAGTACTAGTTTTAATTGTTGCTAATGTTCGCTTTTTGATATTAACAATATCGATAAAAATAATAGTTATTATTAGAAAATCAGATTGATATTAAAATCTACTAGAAAATGAGAAGAAAAAATGGCGATATCACTCATTATATCATTTGAATACATAATGAAAACCTATTCCTTCTTTTTAACAAATCGTATTTCTACTCTTCTGTTTTTGGCTCTTCCATAAGCCGTTTCATTACTGGCAATTGGAACTTCTTTACCAAAGGATTGAACTTTTAAACGTCGTGGTTCTACTCCGATAGAGATCAAATAATCTTTTACAGATAATGCTCTGTTTTCTCCAAGTAAATAATTGTATTCAACGGTACCAACCGAATCGGTATGTCCACGAAGATCAAGATCGATCTCAGGGAATTCAATTAAAATATTTTGTAATTGGTTTAGAAAATCGGTAAAACTTGGCTTTAAATTATAACGGTCATAATCAAAATAGATCATATCAATACGCGAATCGGTATTTACCATCGCCATTACAGGAATACTCTCTAAAGCCAAATTATCTTCATTTTTATTGCTTAAAGTTCCGGCCTCCACATTATAAGTAAAAAGAAGGGAATCTTCCATTTCTAAATAGTTTTCGATAGGCAACATCATTTTGGTTAGAATATCAGCCTTATAGATGTCGGCAAGACCACTATCCTTCACGCTCGAATAATAAAATTCATCCTTATAAATAAATGGATAAGCTTCAAAATTTGCCGTATTGATCTCAGGGCCTAAATTCTGTGGTTCTGACCAGGAAGTCCAACTCGAGTCTAATCGTTTAAATGCAATGAGGTCATTAGATCCCACTCCGCCCATTCCATCGGTTGAGTAGATAAATACTTTTTTATCATCGCTTATATAGGGCGAGATATCATTTCCATCTGTATTCACATTACTATCCAGATGAATTATTTCTCCCCAATTTCCATCGCTATTTTTTTCTACAACATAAATATCATTCATTCCTAAACTCTCTTTTCCTTTCATTGAGATCAGCACCAGATCTTCATCAGGATGCATGTAAAAGCCGTAAAAACTTCCTGTAAAGTATAATTCTGGAAGCGCTATCACTTGTCGATTCGACCAGATCGGACCTTGCCTTTCTATCATCGATAATCCTCTTTTTACTTCTTCATTATTATAGTCATTCAATAAATAAATACGCCTAGCATCTTTACTAATTCCGACCACAGCATCATTATACTTACTATTTACGATCGAATAAGGACTCTTAACACTAAATGCTCCATTGATTTTAGATGCCATCCAGGCATCATGTCCACTCTCTATTCCCCCAATATTTTCAGGAGAAAAAGCGCGCACAAAACTCATCAAACTATCTCCAGGCCATATTATAGGCATGATCTCTTCTGCATCAGAATTGACCCCAGAAACAGGCTGTGCATTTTCAAAATCATAAGTGAAATAATCCAGGTAAAAGGTATTGTCCTTCATTTTAGATGAATCAAGTTCTGGCCTTTTGTCGACTTTCGCCTGTGCAATAGGAGTCATTATAACCTTGATATCACTTCTTTTGGGTGCTATAACTTCCTTATTAGAAAGAATCAAACTCTGTTCTAGATCGATGGCCTTAGACAAACTAATCTCTTTTCCATTATTAAAAGCTACGAGAAAAGCACCCTTAAAACCATCTTCTACTAATATTCCTCTCGCTAATTCCGCACTTTGATATTTGGTAAATAATCCAATATAATAACGGTTTGCATTACTATTGCTTAATGCTGTTACCGGATAATATTTTTTGAAAAAATCACTATTAACTTCCTTCGAAAAACTTCCCACTTTTACTCGGTAATGTAAATTAGTAGGATTAACAATATCGAAGGGAATCGCATTTGTTTTATAATAATTCGTCGTTCGCTGTTCGAAGAGATCTTGTTTTAATTCAGCCGGAAAGCTTTGTCCAAAAAGACTTTTGGATCCAATAATTAAAAACAGAATAATGAGGCTAATAAACTTATTCATTGCTTCCTTTTTTAGGGTTCAACATAAATTTAATTAGCAATTCATGACTTCCGGAAGTGACTGTAGCTAAATCATTTATTGGAAAATCATATGTATAGGTGAATCGAACGATCTTTAACAGGGTAAAGCCTAAACCAAAAATAAGATCTCCTTCATTTCGATATGCCGCACTTACTAAGAATAATCGGTTATAATCGACGATGAGCCCTCCATAAATATTTAATGGTACATGAGCTGTATATAAAAGAGAAGCGCTCGGAGTAAGTCCAATTTTATTTAATGGAATTCGATAACTGGCATTTGCAAAATGATGAATTTTTAAGCCTTGATAAACCGAGCTATTTGTTTCACCACTTAAACTATTTGGAATCAATTGATTCATTGAATAGCCAAAACGAAAGCGATCAGAATAAACATAAACTCCAAAACGGCCATTAAAAATATATTTTGATTCATTCCCGGAAAGAAACTGCAAATAGGTTGGGTCATTATTGAGAAGCACACTCCCCTTTGTCCGATCAAAGAAAAAGTTTGAAACCTGAAATCCAAGTCCGAAAGCGAGATAAAGTTTTTCTTTAATCGGCAGATGAATAGCATAATCCAACCCAACCCCAGTTTCCGTAAAAGCACCATAAGAATCCGAATAAGCTCTTCCTCCAAGTGCATGTTTTACTTTGGGCTTGCTATTTAGCAATTTATCGTAATAACCCGGATTACTTACAGGCAATGATAAATAAGAGAAGTCTTTTGAAGGTTTTTTACCAAGCGCTGAATTTGCATAAAAATAATAAGTCCGCGGTGCATTGTCAATCCCTGTCCACTGCTGTCTTCCGCCGATTGATATATCAAGAAATCCCTGAACTCCTGCAGCTGCAGGATTAAAGAAATAGGCATTGGATAAGGGTTGACTCGTTATTGGAAATTGCTGAGCGTCAGTGATCAGAACTGAGAAGAAAAAGAGCGATATGGAGAGGGTCTTTCTGATCATCTGATAACGCTTACGCTCCCCGTTTTTGTTTCAAATCCTTCACCTAAGTCAATAACATAAAAGTAACTTGCCACGGGAACATCTTTTCCATCAAAGGTTCCATCCCAAGGTGTTGTATAGCCTTTAGATTCAAATATAGTATTGCCATATCGGTTCATAATAGTAATCATCGAATTAGGGAAAAATTCAATATTATTAATGATCCATTCATCATTAATGCCATCCCCATCCGGAGTAAATGCACTTGCGAATTCAATATCCTGAACCAAATAAACCCATACGGTGTCTCGTCCATAGCAGCCGTAGTCATTATTTACACTGACAATAAATTGTGTACTCTCTGTAACATTGGCTACCGGATTGTAGATATAAGGATTACTTAATATAGAAGATGGAATCCAAGAAAAACTTCCGAGGATATCGCTGCTAGCAAATAAAGGAACATATACCGAAGCATAATTGTAAATATCTTCTCCTGCATCGACTGTAATTTCATTATAACGACTAATAAGAAGGGTATCACTTGTTGGCGGACAATCGGCATTTGAAATTGTCCAGACAAATACATTATCACCCATACTTAAGTTTTGGACCATGGTAACTGAATCATCCGGATTTACAATGCTTGCATTTCCTTCAATAATGGTCCAGATTGCAGTATTCCCCATAGGATCATTGGCGCTAATTTCAACAGAAGCAACACAAACTTGCTGGTCTGGCATGGTAAGCGCCGGGGGATTAGGAACTAAAAGATCCGTCAATGTAAAAACTGAATCAACAATGCAATTTTGCTCATCAATGACTTCAATTGTATAATTTCCGGAACTAAGATTATCGAAACTGCCGGTAGTATTTGTGTCTGCTCCATTTAAAACATAAGAAAGAGGAGGAAGGGCATCTTCGACGATAATAATAGCACTTCCGTTATTATTTCCACAAATAGCTTCATTTAAAAGTATTGCTGAAATAGTAAATTCTGCACTCGAAAGAATTTCGACACTTGTGCTGTCAGTACAGTTCAAACTGTCGCTGATCACAATGGGGTAGATGCCTGCATTAAGCGATTCAAAAAGGGAAGTGCTTTGAAAGATTAGCCCATTGTCAATGCTAAATTGATAAGGGTCGGAGCCATTGGAAACGAAGATCTCCAAACTTCCATTAGCCTCTCCACAGTAGTCCTGGCCTGCAGTAACAGAATCTATTTGTGGTGGAGCGATCGTAACAAGGTTTACTCCACCGCTAATGCTGCAACCATTTTGGTCGACAATGTTAAGTAAATAGATACCGCTTGAAAGTCCGGTGAATATTCCACTGCTATTGCTTTGAATACTTCCATTGTCTATCGTGTAAATGTAGTTTCCATCTCCGCCGCTTGCCGTCATATGGATCTCCCCATTCATTTCTCCGCAATGAAGAGGCACTGTAGTTGTTGCTATTATTAATCCTCCACTAGCGACCAATGTAGCGGTGGAAGTTACAACACAAGAGGCTGCATCAACGACGATGATCTCATAGTTTCCTTCATTTAATCCTGAAAAGAAATTCCCTGTTTGAAAGCTCAAACCATTATCAATACTATAATAGTAAGGCTCAGATCCTCCGGAGGCATAGATGGTGATCTCCCCATTATGCGCATCACACAAAGGATTTGAAATTGAAAGCGAATCGATAAGGACTCCGCTGGCATTTAAGAGATCTATTGTTACTGTATCTAAACAAAAGCGCTCATCACGCAAGTAAACTGTATAATTTCCTGCTAGCAGATCACTAAAATATCCATTTCCTTGAGAAGTACTAAAATCCCCATTAAAGCTGTACTCAATAGGTAAATTGCCACTCGTAGCCACGATGGTAAAGGCTCCGTTATTCAATCCGCAGTCGACAGAATCGATGAGCACTTCGCTAATTGAAATATCTGGGATCACATCTAAAACAACTACAGTATCAGCTTTACATCCATCTCCATCGGTAACGATCACATTCCAGATCCCACTTGTAAAAAGGTCGTAGGAATATTGGTCATCCGTTGTTGGTAGTGATTGAATATTTTCTATTCCATTATCAAATTCATATATATAATCAGGATTGGATGGATTCACAACTTTTACTGCAATAAAACCATTTATTTCTCCGCATGACAGATCTCTTGCGTCAAGAATTTCAATGGATGGAGCAGGGTTGGAGCTCAAACTTATCAGGGAATCTACACTACAAATACCATCACTTACAATGATCATATAAGCGCCGTAACTTAGTGATGTGAATAGGTTGCCAGATTGAAAATTCAAACCCCCATCGATAGAATATTCCAGACTTGCACTGCCTCCACTGGCAGTTATATCGATCTCCCCATTATTACTAATTGTACCTGTACCCGGATCACAAATAGGTTCTGTAATACTTATTCCATCAATAGAAATACTGGTGTTTTGATCTAAATAGATCGTACTGTCGACAATGCATAAATTGGTATCGATTATCGCAATATTGTATGGTCCAGAGATCAAGCCTGTAAATACATTTATTGGACTAAAATTTAATCCTCCATCGATTGAATAGGAATATCCCCCTCCACCTCCGGAAGCAATGATCTCAATGCCCCCACTATTATCACAGTCTGTATTTGTAAGTATTATTTGTGAGAAAAAAGGAGCTCCATTATCTCCTAGGGTTATAGAAGTATCCGAGAAGCAACCCAAAATACTTGAAACAGTTAGGTCTGGATAGATACCTGCATTTAATCCACTGAATATTGGACTGCTTTGAAAGTTAATTCCATCGATACTGTAAGTCAATTCAGCATCGCCACTAGCGATGATTTCTATCTGACCTGTTGCCAATCCGCAAGATGCATCCTGAATAATGATATCCTGAATAATGGGTTCGCTTGTGCTTTCTAGAGTAAAGGGAGCGTTGACCTCACAGCCATTTACATCGATCACACTTATGAGATAATCTCCCCCTTCTAAAGAAGAAAAGGAGGAACTTAATTGATAATTTATTCCATTATCGATCGAATACTGATAGGGTGCTGTTCCGGAAGAAACTGTTATCGAGATCTCTCCATTGATAAGTCCGCAAGCGGCAGGAATTCCATTGATCCCATCGATAATTAAAGGAGGATTAGTATTAATTGAGATCGTGCTTGAAGCGAGGCAAGAAGACTGCCCCTGAACAATAACAGTATAATTACCCGCGCCTAATCCACTAAAAACAGAATCTGTAAAGAAATTTAAACCACCATCAATACTATAGCTAAACGGACCATCATTACCATTGGCATGGATAGTTATTTCTGCATCATTTAATGCACATTGCGCCGGACTAATGTCAATACTTGAGATGCTTACCGCATCCGTCGAAGCGCTAATATTTAGTATATAATCCCCATAATCATCCCATAAAAATCCTTCCACTAATACATAGTAGGTACCAGCAAGCAGATCTACTGTAAGTTCTGATCGATCTCCACAATAGTTATTATTACTTGCAAAGGGAAGAAAACAACACTGATAACTAATTGCCATCCAAGTATCGAAAGAAGATCCACAAAGTGAAAAAGTGTATTCCCCGTCGCAAGGAACGATCACCTTAACGATCTCTTCCTTTACAGTAGAGAAAACATCACTTCTGAAATTACACAAAGTACTCCCGTTGCTGGTATTTCCACTGATAATACCAGGAGCAATTAATGACTGTGTTGCATTACAAGGGGGCTGAAATGTGACCTCTGCGGTTAAATTAGCATCAGAGATAGTATAAGGACAGCCATCGTTTACACCAGCCATAGTGAATGAAGATCCGGTTGGATCACTGTCGACGGTAATTTCAAAATCAATGCAGGGTCCGGTTTCTCCATCGGCGTCATTGAAGTTACTCCCATCTGAATTATCGTAATAATAATTTAAAACGCCTCCTGAAAACAGTGCGTTTGCAAAATTTCCATTGTATGGATTTTCTATTTGTGAAGGGGTGGCATTTAAAATCACTAAAGATCCATCGGTCGACTCAAGGGTAAATCCATCTTGTGATTCTTCACTTCCAAAACAAACAAATACATCAAGATTCCATTGACCACCGGCAATTTCTACCGGATCATATACAACCAATAATGGAGTATTATCGCAAGCAAGCAAAGGCTTTGCTAGAAATAATGCCCACAAAAAAAATAGGAATGAAAAATGAGTTGTTTTCAAGTCAGTTTATTTGGCCAATAGTTCAGCAATTTAAAATAATTATACCAGCTATATCCCTCGGAATTACTGTAAATTCATATATTATTTAGCAATTTATCAACAAGTCATAAAATCATCTTATTTTGTAATTCTTAATGTTGTGTGAATGAAAGTACTTTGGCAAAAATGGAGTAAGCCTGTATATCCGGAAAAGATTTCCCTGTTTCGGATCTTATTTGGACTTGTCCTATTTATGCAAGTTTTTTATTTTCAATACAGCAACTTTATCCAAAAGGACGTTCTCGATCCGGTGCTTCATTTTTCTTATCCTTACTTGGATTTCATAGATGTAATGGATCCCTGGCTTATGAAAAGCATTGTTTTAATCTTGTTTTTAAGTTCTTTAATGCTGATCATTGGTTTCAAAGCTCGATTTTTCAGCTTTATTTATCTTATTTTTTTTACTTATTTGTGGCTGATCGACAAGGGATATTACAATAATCACTACTATTTAATATCGCTCATTTTATTATTGCTTTGTTTTATTAATAGCGATCGAAGTTTGAGTATTCTCTCAAATAATAAAGGAATGAATGCTGCATGGGAAGAATACATTCTTCTATTTCAATTCTCAATTGTGCTGTTATTTGCGGGATTCAATAAGATCAATGAATGGTGGTTGATTCATCATGAACCGATGCACCATATATTAATGGCAAAGGCAAATGAGAGCGGAAATTTATTCTGGGAAAATGCGATTATTGAATTTATTCTGGTTTGGGGAGGATTGTTCTTTGATCTTTTGATTGTCCCTTTTTTATTATGGAAAAAGACGAGGAGAATTGCAATGGTCTTTTTCTTCTGTTTCAATATGATCAATTTGATCCTCTTTTATAAAATAGGTGAAATTGGGATCTTTCCTTTCTTGATGATGAGTTCTTTGATCTTATTTTCTTCAACGCATTCGATCAGGAATTTTTTAAATACACGATTTTCTTATTCTTTAAAAGAAGATAGAGCACAATCAAAAATTAAAGCGTTATCTCCAGTATTTAAATCTGGAATAATCATTTATATGCTTTTCCAGTTACTATTTCCATTAAGGCATCATTTATATTCGGGCAATGTCGACTTCACCGGCGAAGGTCAGCGTTTTTCCTGGAGAATGAAATCGGTTTACAAAGATTTTAAGATCGCTTTTCTATTAGTAGATGAAGAAAGTGGGATATCAGCTTCTTTAGATCCCAGGCAAATTTTAACAGTAAAGCAATATACTAATTTGGGTTATTATCCTGAACTTATTATTCCTGTAGCCGATAATTTAAGGAAAGCAGCGTTATTAAAAGGGATTAAGAAACCTAAAATATATGTCGATTATCAGGTAGGTTTCATGGCTTTAGCATTTCAATACATAGTGGATCCAAAACAAGAATTATCAGGATTAAAATACTCTCCTTTCCGGCATTCTGACTGGATTTTGCCTATATCAAAAGATTAATAGGTATTAGTGTTGTCAAATTAAATATATATCTGTAATTTTGCAGCCTTAAAAATTTTAATTGGTTAATCGATTACCAATAGTTTTAACCCTCTCGTTTTGAATCGATAAAGAAACGAGATACAAATTTTAAAATTGCCATCATGGCTGATAAAGAAAAAGCAAAAGACCAAGAAAAAGAAAACTTGGAAGTAGTTGCAGAAACTACAAAAACCTCTAAAAAAGAAGTCGTAGAAGCGGTTGTTGAAGCTAAAAAAGCTCCGGCAAAAAAAGAAGTTGTTGAAGCAAAAAAAGCACCGGCAAAAAAGGTGACTAAAAAAGCTACTACAGCTAAAAAACCTGTTGTGAAAAAAGCAGTAGCCGATGAGGTTGACGACTCTGTGGAAGAAGTTAAGAAAGTTGTTAAAAAAACAACTAAAAAAGAAGATGATCTTACTGATGAACTTGAACTTGAAGCAATTCGTCTTGCAAAATTAGCTAAGATCAAAGAAGATGAAGATGTTGTTGATGAAGATGATATCGAAATCGATCTTGGTGAAAGCGCAAGAGAAAAAAGAAGTATTGTTTCAGTTGAAGATTTTGACTGGGATGCATACGAAAACGATGAAGTATACACCGAAGGCGAAAAAGAAGCTTTAGACAGTAAGTATGAAGATACTTTAACTTCAATCGATGAGCTTACTGTAATTGAAGGTACAGTTGTAGCTGTTGGTAAAAAAGAAGTAGTTATCAATATTGGATACAAATCTGAAGGAGTAATTCAAACTTCTGAATTCAGATACAATCCAAATCTGAAAGCGGGTGATAAAGTAGAAGTATTTGTTGTGAACATGGAAGACCGAAATGGTCAAATGATCCTTTCGCATAAAACAGCTCGTTTACATTCAGCTTGGGATAGAGTAAATAATTCACTTGAGAAACACGAAATTATTACCGGTTTTGTAAAATGCAGAACAAAAGGTGGTTTGATCGTAGATGTATTTGGATTAGAAGCTTTCCTTCCAGGATCTCAGATCGATGTGAAGCCTATTCGTGATTATGACGTTTATGTTGGTAAAAACATGGAGTTCAAAGTTGTTAAAATCAACCAAGAATTTAAAAACGTTGTTGTTTCGCACAAAGCGCTTATCGAAGCAGAACTTGAAGAGCAGAAAAAACAAATTATTGCTGGTCTTGAAAAAGGACAAGTATTAGAAGGTACTGTTAAAAACATCACTTCTTACGGTGTATTTATTGACCTTGGAGGAGTAGATGGATTGATCCATATTACTGATCTTTCTTGGAGTAGAATAAATCATCCTGAAGAAGTAGTTGAACTTGATCAAAAATTGAATGTTGTAATTCTTGATTTTGATGAAGGGAAAACACGTATTGCTTTAGGTTTAAAACAACTTCAAGCTCATCCTTGGGAGGATCTTAGTGCCGACCTTAAAGTAGATGATACCGTTAAAGGTAAAGTGGTCGTTCTTGCTGATTATGGTGCTTTTGTTGAAATCGCTCCTGGAGTAGAAGGATTAATCCACGTTTCTGAAATGTCTTGGTCACAACACTTAAGAAGTGCACAAGACTTCCTTAAAATTGGTGATGAAGTTGAAGCGACTGTTTTAACTTTAGATAGAGAAGCTAGAAAAATGTCTCTTGGTATTAAGCAATTAAGTCAAGATCCATGGGAAGGCATCGAAGAACGTTATCCTATTGGAAGTAAATATAAAGCGAAAGTGAAAAACTTCACCAACTTCGGAGTATTTGTAGAAATCGAAGAAGGAGTTGATGGTTTAATTCATATCTCTGATTTATCATGGTCTAAAAAAGTTAAACATCCATCAGAATTTTGCGCTATTGGCGATGAATTAGAAGTGGTTGTTCTTGAAGTGGATCGTGAAGGAAGAAGACTTTCTTTAGGTCATAAACAACTTGAAGAGAATCCTTGGGATATTTTCGAAACTGTATTTACTCCTGGAAGTATTCACCAAGGTACCGTTCTTTCCTTTAAAGGAATTGGAGCTAATATTGGTCTTCCTTACGGCGTCGAAGCTTTCTGTCAGAAAAAACAATTAAGAAAAGAAGATGGTTCAACTGCGAATGCAGAAGAAGTATTGGATTTCAAAATTGTAGAATTCAATAAAGGAACTCGAAAAATTGTTGTATCTCATACTCGTATCTTCGAAGAAACTGAAGAAGAAGCGAAGAAAGTTGAAGTTACCGAACGTAAAGCTGCAGGTAAAATGAGAAACAAAGCGATTCAGGATAATAATTCTAATATCGAAAAAACAACTCTTGGAGATCTTTCTGTTCTTTCTGCATTGAAAGATGAATTAGAAAAGAAAGAAGGAACCGGAGCTAAAAAAGCGAAGAAATAACTCTCTTTTTATAAAGACTAAAAAAAAACGCCCCTTGTGGGCGTTTTTTTTTGTTTAAAAGCTATGAAATCAAAGTATATTCTCTCAAATACAGCAATGAAGAAGATGGAAATATTCTTGTCCCCTTTAGCTTGTCGAAGGGCACTTATCTGCCCTTCGACAAGCTCAGGGAGACATGCAGGCTTATACTTTACCTAAACTAATAAAAAGCAATTTTAAGTTAACTTGACATTTTTATTCTTAAGGCTCTCTGCATTCCTATTTATCAGCTTCGCGTTCTTAGCGATTCTTTTCTTTGTATAAACTTCATTAAGTTTCACCCCAAAAAGAAACCGCCTTAACGATAAATCGTGAAGGCGGCTTAACCTAACCAAAAACCATTCAAATCCAGTTTCGCTCCTCAACAAAACTTTTATAGGGGATATGATGTAATTTGATTCAAATATCATCGTTTACTTATTTTTAAATTGTCGCTAAATTGACAAAATCTTAGTTGTATGAAAAAACAGTCATTTTATTTCTTCATTATTTTCCTTTTTCTTTCATTTTCATTCACAGAAATAAAGTGTCAAGTTCAAGGAATTGATACCTCAGAAGCAAAGGAAATGTTCGATTACCTTCAAAAATTAAGACAAAAGGAAGTCGATAAATCCGATCCACTTCTAAAATATGTAGGCAAAAATTCACCGCTTCTATTTTGGAATGATACGCTTGCCAAAGTTGCCGAAGCAAGAGTGTTAGATCTAGTTAAATACAATTATTTCGATCATATAGATAAAAAAGGAAGAGGGGTGAACTATTACATTGCGAATGCAGGATATAACCTGGAGCCTGAATGGACCGAAAATAAAAAAGATAATTTTTTTGAATCTTTGCAAGCTGGAGCCGAAGATGCAAATGCAGTCATTTATGATCTGGTAATCGATAATGGTGTTCCGAGTAAAGGACATCGAAAGCACTTGTTGGGCTTAGATGACTGGAATCTAAAGAATATCGATGTTGGTATTGCTTATTATCGAAAAGCTGATGGAGATCGATGCGACTATACTACTTATACGGTAATCATTATCGCAAGGCATCACTGGGAATGAAGATTCTGGGTTAATAAATTTTTTCTCTTAAAAGAGTTCTGAATTCATTTAACATCATCGCCGTAGCACCCCAAACCACTTCATTCTCTATGATAAAACTCGATACCTGAATTTTGAGATTTCCCTGTTGGACAAATTTCTCTCTTTTCTCAATGGGATATCCCATTAAGTCTCGAAGGGGTGTTTTGATCACTTTGTTTACTTCAACATCATCAGGAATAAATTCTCGATATTCACTTAAATAAGCAACAAAAGGTTTTACTAAAAAATTACTAGGAGGAATATAGATCTCGGATAATTGTCCGACAATTTGAATTTTATTCTGATCAACACCTAATTCCTCATTGGTTTCTCTTATCGAGGTTCTTTCCAGACTTTCATCCTGCTCTTCATACTGACCTCCGGGTAAGCCTATTTGCTTACTATGAACCCCATCATATTCTTGTCTTTTTATAAGTGGAAAATACCACTCTCCCTTTTTTTGATAGAGGAGAATTAATACCGCGCTTTCTCTAGGACTCACTTTTAAATCGCGTATGATCTCAGCACTTGGACGAGAATAGGATATCATTTCCTGATGTGCTCGATTTCCCGGAAGCGCTTCGCTCAATGCGAAGTGTAAGCGATTAATTAAATCCTTATTCATTGTCAGATGAAATTTCTTTCGCAAATTTAAACCATGTCTGTGTTTATACTAAATAAATCATTACAAATGCCTTCTCCTGAACTTGCCGATCCCGACGGACTCCTGGCAATTGGGGGTGATCTATCAGCGGAAAGATTGATAAACGCATATAAAAATGGGATTTTCCCGTGGTTTAATGAAGATGAACAAATTATGTGGTGGAGTCCCGATCCACGTTTTGTATTATTTCCTGATGATCTTATTGTATCGACTAGCATGCGTAAGTTGATCAGGAAAAATGCATACAATGTTACTTTCAATAAGGCTTTTAAGGCGGTTATAAATGCCTGTAAAACGATTAAACGAAAAGGAGAGCAAGGAACTTGGATCACGGATCAAATGGAAAAGGCATATACTGATTTGCATAAATTGGGAATCGCCCATTCGGTCGAAGTTTGGGATGGAGAAAACTTAGTTGGGGGATTGTATGGGATCCGTTTTGGGAAGATCTATTTCGGAGAATCGATGTTCTCAAAAAAGAGTAATGCGAGCAAATTTGGGTTCATTAGATGGGTCGAAAAATTAAAAAACGAAGGAGTCGTTTTGTTAGATTGTCAAATAGCGAATGATCATGTTCGGTCTTTAGGCGCCAGCGAGATTCCGCGTAAGGATTTTTTAAGGATCATTCGGGAGAATATTGACTAAATAAAACAAGTTTTAATTTATACCACCTTGTTTTTTAAATTTTATAGTGGTGCTCAGGGTGACATGAAGTATTCTATTTTTTTTACTTCTTGCTCCCA